>NZ_JBAFSM010000001.1:0-248538 GCF_036688125.1 Pannus brasiliensis CCIBt3594
GATCGATCTCTCTAGTCGGGGGGATTTCTGGCGAGACGATAACGGACGCGGGGGAATCGATCGCTTTCCCAACCTGTAACCGAACTTTCACGGGACGCTGAAAAACCTTCTCGAACGCCAGTTCCAGGTTCGGGAGTCTAGAACGAACGAATCGAGATAATACTTGTTCTGAAGAAATACCCACGATCGCGACCGACTCGTCCATGCTTAAAAGATGACCGTGCTGACGGAATAAAGGACGAGTAGTAGCGGCAGGTTCGAGTACCTCGATAACTCTTTGCCAAATTTCGCTAGTCCCGTCCGCGGCCCCGGTCGCGACCGAACCGTTAGTATGATCGGGAATCGCTGGCGAGGTTTCTTCCCGGACGGGAGAAGGGGTCGGTTTCGGTTCGACGGGAGGGGGAGGGGGAGCGACGGGGGGGGGATTCGATCGAGCGGGAGTTTGAGGGACGGTAGCGGCCGGGGGAGGGTTCGATCGAACCGGGGTCGCGGGTACGGTAACGGTAGGGGCGACGCGCGCGGAGGGAAGAAGGCCGAGAAGGGTGATTTCTAGCCAGAGACGGGGCTGGGTGGTGTTTCTCAGTTGACTCTCGCTGTCCTTGAGCGCTTGCTGACCGCGGAGGATCTCGTCTAATTGCCAGGCGCGGGCTTCGGTACAGAGTTCCTGCCAGGTGGGGGCGGTCACGGCGACCATTTCCGGGCGATTGGGGGCGGTTTTGGCGAGGAGGAGATTCAGGTAAAAGCCGGCGAGGTTTTGCAGGACGATCAGGGGTTCTTTACCCCGGTTCATTAAATGGCGACACTGTTCGATCACTCGATCGGGAACGTCGGAACGGATCGCTTGAAGTAGGGCGAGCAGATCGCGTTCGGGAACCGCGCCGACGAATTCCCAGACCCGATCGGCCGTGACGGTTCCCGCGAGTAAACTGAGTTGGTCGAGGAGACTTTCCGCGTCCCGAAGTCCCCCGTTCGCGATCTGGGCGACTAGGGTGATGGCTTCGGTGTCGATATCGATCGATTCCAGGTGGGCGATTTTCTGGAGATGACCCACCATCGCGTCGAGGGGAATGCGTCGGTAGTCGAAACGTTGACAGCGGGAGATGATGGTGGGTAGAACCCGCTGGGGATCGGTGGTGGCGAGAACGAAGATCACTCGATCGGGCGGTTCCTCCAGGGTCTTCAGTAGGGCGTTAAACGCTTGCGTACTGAGCATATGGCACTCGTCGATCACGTAGACTTTGTAACGGCACTGGACGGGGGCGAATTGCGATCGCTCGATGATCTCCCGGATGTTATCGACCCCGGTGTTACTGGCCGCGTCGATCTCGATCACGTCGAGCGCGGAACCGTTGGCGATCGATCGGCACACCTCGCACTGGCCGCAGGGAATCGGGGTCGGAGAAGCGCTGGAGAGACAGTTTAGGGATTTGGCGAGAATGCGCGCGGAGGAGGTTTTTCCCGTCCCCCGCGGCCCGGTAAATAGGTACGCGGGAGCGATGCGCTCGCTGGTGAGGGCGTTACTCAAGGTCGTGGCGATCGCTTCCTGTCCCACGAGGTCGGAGAAGGTCTGCGGGCGATACTTGTGATGTAGGGGTTCGTAAGTCATGTCGATCGGATCGTTCCCACCGGCCGGAGACTCCTTATTATCTATCCTATTCTGATTCTTTTTTAAGATTAGAACAAGTGTATTTTTCTCTCTCGATCGGGCCGGGGGAAACGGGAGGCTTTTGGCGAGCGGCGTTCAGAGGGGTGGTGGAAACCGCTACGCTACTCTACCCTACGGATTGTCACGGGATACTTGACGGATTTCTTGATTTATGATAAAGAGAATTCCTGTGGTTATACGGCAACCATCTAAACGGGGTTAAACCTTTACAAATCCGTCGTAACCCACCATTTTCGGGGTGTCGATCGACGGGATATTATTCGGGCATTGTCTAGATCCGATAAGATTCGCCCCGATCGCTTTCTTCCTCGCTTCCGTCCTCTGTTTCGCGTGAAATTTAACCTAATTCCTTCGGTTCGATCTCTAGATTGGGTAATCCCTCCAACTTTTCCACGGGAGCGGGTTCCTCGATAAACGGGACGAAGATCGTCAGCGCGCCGGGGAGACAGGAGACCTCGATCGGCGTTGTCCCGAGAATTTCCCCGTCCACGACCACTTTTTGCGGCGGATCGGTGGTAATCCGGACCCGATCGCTCCGTAGATATCCCACGTCATCGCGTAGACTCGCCTCGCCCGATAACGCCGTACTCAGCAAATTATAGGACACGGCGATCGCTCCCAAAACGTTCGCGGGAGCGACGATCGTGATATCCAACAATCCGTCATCCCCCACCAATCCCGCGGGCCCCTGCGCCAGAATCGAGGTCGGCGGCGCGACATTCGCCACCGTTACCGCCACCGCCTCGGTTCGGATCACGCGATCGCCCGTCTCGATCTCCACCGCGAAACGCTCCATTTCCCGCAGTTGGGCGAGGCCCGCCAGCACGTAAGCGAGCATTCCCAGGCGATCTTTCGTCGCGCGATCGGCTTTTTCCACCGTTTCCGCCTCGAAACCGATTCCCGCCAGCAAAATCATCGGCTTACCGTTGCAGAGTGCGGTATCTACCTTTCTCGTCATTCCCGTCCGGATCGTCTCGCAGGCCGCGTTCAGATCGAGGGGGATACCCAGCGCGGTGGCGAAAGCGTTGGCCGTGCCGCGGGCGATAATTCCTAACGGGATTCCCGTGGTTATGGTCGCTTCCGCTACCGCCGAAACCGTCCCGTCTCCCCCGGAGGCGATTAACGCTTCTACCCCGCGCTCGATCGCCTGTCGCGCCATTTGTTCCGTGTTCGTATCCGGCGAGGTCAGCAGGATTTCTAACTCGATATCCGGTTCGAGGATCGATCGGATTCTTGCTAGATCGATCTCGGCATTTCCCTGACCCGCGACGGGGTTGAAAATGAGACAGGCGGTTTTCAGCATGGAATCACCGGTTTAGGAGGTTTTTCGCGCCGCTCTGGAGGTTTTGCAGGGTGGAGACGAGGGGTTGATAGATCGGTTGGCGATCGTGGAGGAAGGTACGCGCGCAGTTGCGGCCGGGCATCCCGGAGATCGAACCGCCGGGGTGGGTTCCCGCGCCGGTCAGATATAAGCCCTCGATCGGCGTTTTATAATTGGCTAATTCCGGCAGGGGACGGAAGAAAATCATCTGTTCGAGGGTCATATCGATGTGATAGTGATTGCCCTTGTACGCGCCTAAACGCTCCTTTAAATCGGCGGGACTCTCGATATAACGGTCGATGATGGCGTTTTTCACGTTCGGCGCGTATTCGGCGATCTTATCGATAATGCGATCGGCCACTTTCGCCTTCAGTTCCTCCGTCCATCCCGTCCCGTATAATCCCGTCCCTCCCGCGTTTTCCACCTCGTAGGGCGCGAAAAACTCGATCCACAGGGTATGTTTTCCCTCGGGAGCCATCGAGGGATCGAGGGTGGTGGGTTGCACGACGTAGAGCGTGGGATCTTCGAGGGGGATTCTGCCCACTTGCGGCTCGCTATGCCCGATCTCCACCTGTTTTATCGAATCGGCGATTAAAACGGAACCGATCGTGTATTCCTCGCGGTGTTGGTAGCGATCGAAACGCAAGGGTTCGGAGAGCGCGAGATCCATCTTGAGAATACTATCGTTCGTGTTGACGATGCGGCGCTCCACTCGCTCGCGCAGTTCCGGATCGGCCGCGTCCGTATCCGAGGGATCGACCAGTTGTAAAAACACCCGGCGCGCGTCGATATTGGAGATAACGCCGTATTTCGCGCGGTATTCTTCGCCGTTATCGGTCTGTACGCCGATCGCTTTCCCGTCGTCGATGAGGATCTTTTTCACGCCCCGATCGGTGAGGATCGTTCCGCCGTGTTCGCGCGCGAGTTTCACCAGCGCTTCCGTCAGCGATCCCGTCCCTCCTCTCGGCCGCGCCATACCGGGACCGTGACGCATGGCCATCATCATCGCGCCGATCGAGAGGTTTTTCTGCGAGGGGGGCGCGCCCAATTCCGAGGCCAATCGGGCCAGGGGAGCCTTGACGAACTCGCTATCGAACCATTCGTTCAAGATATCTTCCGGACTGCTGAACACGGTGCGGACGAGATCGAGGGTTTTATTCGGCCCGCCGAGGATAGAGAGTAGATCTTGAATTTTTTTAAGATCGTAATTTCCCGCGATATCGACGATCGATTTCGGGGGCGCGTTGAAAACGGGGACGATGGCGTTAATGAGCCTCTGCCAGAAGTGCATGAACTCGACGTATTTTTCCCCGTCGCGACGGTTGAAACGCGCGATCTCCTCGCCGGTGGCCTCGATCGATTTCCGTCCGAGAAAATAGGTTCCGTCGGGATGGGGGCAGAAAACGACGGGATCGCAAAAGAGATATTCCAACCCGTATTTTTCCAGTTCTAACTCTTCGACGACCGGGCCGAGATGGATAAATTCGTGATCGATGGCGCAACGGTTAAAATTGAATCCGGGGGCTGTTTCGGGCAGGATGGCCTCGGTGGTCGCCGCTCCCCCCGGAATCGAGCGTTTTTCTAGGAGTAGTACGCTGTATCCGGCTTTTAGTAAATAAGCGGCGCAGGTGAGTCCGTTATGTCCCGCCCCGATAATGATCGCGTCGTAATTGTCCATTATCCCACGCATTTATGATGGATATTGTCAATATCCCATACATAAAAATACAGATTCATCGCTCTTTTGAAAGACTGTTTCCCTCTTACTTTCGGCTTCGGGGGAGGGGAAATCCACGCGACTAAAAAAGCGGGTCGCGAGAACCCACTTTTTTAGATCGAGAAAAATACGGTATGACGGGGATCGGTATTTTCGGACATTCGGAAAGACGATCGCTATCCATAGGTTATAGACCGGATTATTCGGGGGACAAGGAAACATTAGACCTGTTCGAGAAAGTCATAAATTTTGTCTAATTGTTCCAACGTCACCAGACCGTATTGCCAGAGGATCATCGGTAAGTGAATACCGTCGGTTTGCATCGATCGCTCGGCCATAGCGATCGATTCCTGCGGCAGGGAAAGCTCCTCCTGCAAGAACCGACGGAATCGCGAGTAAGCTAGATGGGACATGAGCGGGGTTACTTCTTTAGGAATAAGTTTCATTTTGCGGGTCGTGCATCATTTTTCTCGGGCGGGGATAGTCGGTTTCCCGGCCGTCCTCTCTCGAACGCCGGCGATCGCGGGAACCCGATCGATGCCAACATTTTAACCCGAGGGTTTTCAATGATTTCGATAGATTTGCTTAAATTGTAGTGGGCGTTACGGGCGCCCGGCCTCACACCGGAGAGTATTTCGCTTCTTTATCGGGAGGGGGATTTTCGAGAGACTCGAAGGTTGACCACCGATAGAAGGCTTTTCTAGGGTCGCTTTTTGAGCTTCCGCTTAATCTATCCCAATCTGTCAGAATATTCAATGCCAGATCGGTAGAGCATACAAATCTTAACGTATTTTTCCAAATTTTCGGAAAGAATCTTCCATTAATTTTCAAGATGGTTCTCGCCGGAATATTTGATAGTTAACTCTACCTATGGATAGATGCGCGCTCGAACGGCTACGGTTTCCCGATCGATTCGATCCGGATCGTGTCGCCCTTTTTTACCCCCAATTCCCGCGCGCGACCTCCCGCGAGTTCGATCACGCTATCGATCGGGACCGAGGGGCCGTAAACGGGACAGGGATCGGCGGAACAGGGCGGTACATCGATGAAAACGGCTCTCACCACTCCCTTTTCGAGAAAGATCATATCCAAGGGAATCGAGACGTTCTTCATCCAGAAACGAGCGTATCGCGCCTCGGGAAAGGGAAACAACATCCCGCGATTTTTCGGTAGGGAGGAGCGATACATCAGTCCGATCGCTTGCTGTTCGCCGGTACGCGCCACCTCTAGATCGATACTCGCATCTTTAATATACGCCCTGGCGGTAATCGGTAACATTTGACCCCGGTTTTCGGTAATGGTTCCGGCGATCGATCGATCGGGGGAATTGACTTCCGTTGATAGAGTAGTACCACAGCCGATTAACCAAAAACCTAAAATAATGATTAAATTTTTTCCGAGCATACAGAAGCGGATCGATCGATCGCGAACAAACTAGAAATGAATAGGTATAAATTATCACGACTTTAGACGAGATCTTTCGCGGGAAGAAAAATTTTTCGGGGAATCGGGTGTAGGAGGCGGGAGGCGGGAGGCGGGAGTAGGGGGTAGGGAATAACTTTCTCGAAGCTCTCGATGTTGTCCCGAAATTATCTATCTCCCCATCTCCCGACACCCGACACCCCATCCCCCCATCTCCCGGAAACGCGCTTCAACTTTCCCGCAGGACGTAACCCACGCCGCGGACGGTGTGGATCATGCGTTTTTGACCTTCGGCTTCTATTTTCAGGCGTAGATAGCGGATATAGACCTCTATAACGTTTGATTCGCCGCGGAACTCGTCTCCCCAGACGTTTTCGAGTATTCGATCCCTAGATAGTACCTCCCGCGGGTGCAACATTAGATAGCGCAGGAGTTCAAATTCCTTCATGGTCAGGTCGATTTTTTTCGTTTTGTACGAGAGACGACGGGTGGCTAGGTCGAGGACGAGATCGCCGAAACGCAGTTGTTCGGTGACGATCTCGCTCGGCTGGAGATAAAAACGGATCAGACGCAGAAACGCGCGAGAATCGTAGGGTTTGAGGAAATAATCGTCGGCTCCCGCTTCCAGGCAGGCGATCCGTTCCTCTAGGGTTTCTCGATCGATCAATAAAATGATAATCACCCGACTGCCCAGCGATCGCAGGTGATGGCAGAAAGTGACCCCCGCGTTTCCCGCGCGCTCGCGATCGAGGAGGATCATCGAGGGTTGAACGGTCTCCACTTCCACGAGGGACCGATCGACCGTGGGGACGCTCACGGGATAGTAACCCGTCTCTTTTAAATCCGTACTCGCCTGTTTCGCCAGCGTTTCTTCAATTCCCACCAACAGGATACAGGGATTGTAACCGGGAGTCATCATGATGAGATCTCTTGCATAATTTAAAAACTTTCGTGGGGTCAAAGGAGGTAGGAGGCGGGAGGCGGGATTCAGCGGTAGTTAAGAGGAATTATAAAGAGAAAAATCGTCAAAGTTGCTAGAAAAAACTTATTTATCTTGTATAGTAGCGATTTTTGAAATTTTTATCCTTGTAAAGATGAGAGGTTGAGCGGCAACCCGAAAACGGCTAGTTAATTATACCTAATCCATGTCTCGCCAACCGATCCGATAAAAAAGTTAACGCGGTGGTTCGATCGAGGGTACCCGCGACATCCGACCAACCCGCGACCCGATCGGGGTCGGACCAGAGGGTAAGATGATCCGCGGGAGGGTCGGCGTAAAAATTCTCCGCGCCACCCCCGAGGAAAAGAGAACTCCAATGGGTAAAATAATCGTGACTCAGACGGTAGATCGGGAAA
Organism: Pannus brasiliensis CCIBt3594; assembly: GCF_036688125.1. Taxonomy (NCBI): domain Bacteria; kingdom Bacillati; phylum Cyanobacteriota; class Cyanophyceae; order Chroococcales; family Microcystaceae; genus Pannus; species Pannus brasiliensis. Next base: position 7,483 of record NZ_JBAFSM010000001.1, read on the forward strand.
TTTCCGACTAGGGGAACGCCCCACCCATCCAGAGCGAACAATGCCTCGACCTTTCCCCCGAAAGCTCGCCATAGCGTGGCGTTAGCCATCGCTGTCACCACTCCCGCGCTAAAACCGATCGCGATCAGGGGTTCCTCCGGCGACGGGACGCGATCGATTACGGTCAGGGGAGGCAGAATAAGATAGGGATCGACCCGGACGGACGCGCGCCGGAGTCTCTCGATCGATCGATCGCTGAGAGTTCGATCGTGGAAACCGGAACAGATCAGGAGAAGCATTCGGGAGCGTGGTGATGGGAGATGGGGAGATGGGGGGGATAGAAATTTTGTGGCCTAGCGATATAGTAGCTAGAGAAACGTTGAAAGGTTTTAACTCCTGACTCCTGACTCCTGACTCCTGACTCCTAACTCCTAACTCCTGACTCCCGACTCCTAACTCCCGACTCCTGACTCCCGACCCATGCAACTCGAATCTACCCTAAACCAGTTAAAAATCGCCTCGGAAGGGAAATTACCGCCTAGCTACGGGGTTTATTTCAAGAATACGCTCGTCGCTTTATGTCACGCGCTCGAAGATCATATCCTCCAGACGAGCGCCGGGGACGGGGACGCGAAACCCCTCGTTCTCGTCACCTTCCAACAGGGAAAATGGTACTTACAGGAGGCCGATCGATACGCGGACATCGCTCGATCGAGCCATCATATCGCCATCGCCGCGGTCGCCGATAGCGGTTTCGCCGAGCATAAAACGGGGAGTTTAGACAATGTTTCGCTGATCCATCTCGATAAAGCGGATAGTCTGGTCGAAGAGTGGAATTTAATCATTCTCTCGCGCGATTACGCCGCGATGGTGCTATGTCACGAGCTATCCGAAGAGGAATACCGCGCCGACACCCGGCCGACGGTGGACACGGAGCGGAAATTCTACGGGTTGTGGACGTTCGATCGCTCCCTTGTCGAGAAGACGGCGACCATCCTGCTCGATCGTTTCCGTCCCTATAACCCGACTCTCACCGGGGAGTTAGAGCTTTACCTATCACAAATCGAACAAAATATCAACCCCGTCCCCGCGGATCTTACGGCGGTCGTTTCCCGCATCGTCACCTACCTGCAAACCAGTCAACAGCAACTGTTTACCGTTAGTCGGCAGGCTCTAGAGTTACGGGAGTTAGAAGGACAGGCCTCGCGGATGAATAAAAATCTCGCCGCCAATCAACTCCAGGCTTTCCTCCGCATGGCGCAGAAAGTCGATGAACGGGATCGGGATAATCCCGTCGCCTCCTTACAGGTAGCCGCTCTAGCGGAAATGTTGGCGCAATTGCTCGATTTACCGACCCTGAAAGTCCGGCGCTTACGATTGGCGGGATTATTGTACCGGATCGGCTTGGCGGAAGCCCCGATCGAGGTGTTCACCCAGCGAGCCAGTCAGTTAGAAGGCTCTAGCGCTCTCTTCTGGCGCGACCGTTCCGTGTTGGGGGCGCGACTGTTGGCCACCATGCCGGAACTCACCCCCGTCCGGGAGATCATCTATCACGAGTGTGAATACTGGGACGGGAGCGGTGTTCCCAACGGATTAAAAGGGGAAGAAATCAGTCTCGAATCGAGAATCCTGGGATTAGTCGCCTATTTTCAGGAGTTAACACAACCGAGGGGCGATCGACCGGCGCTCGATCTCGGGGACGCGTTCGCTCGCTGTCAGGGGTATAGCGGGACGCGTTTCGATCCGTCTCTCGTGGAGCAGTTGGGATCGGTGATCCGTTTGTGCGAGATGGGATGGATGACCCTGCCCGATCGACCCAGCCAAGCGCCCTCGGTCTGGCTAGAGGAAGCTAGTAGCTGATTTCCAGGGTAACGAAGGCTCTCACCGTCTGTTCTCCGCCGATTACCGGACTAGGGGGGGCCGCGTCCGCGCTCCGGAAAACGGTCTCGCTTTTCGCGATGGGAACCGGATTGTTCGTGTTACCGATCTGGATAGAAACCGGCTCTTTCGGGGTGAAACCGAGCGATTGCAGGACGACCGCCGCCTGTTGTCGGGCTTGTTGGGTAGCCTTGACGAGCGCGCTTTGTCGGGCCGTGGCGATCGCCTCATCTTTCGCGGTAAAACCGATATTATCGATGCGGGTCGCGCCGGCTTTCACCGCTTCGTCGAGTAAATTGCCGACTTTCTCCGTTTCCATTTGGAAACTGACGATATTCGTTCCCACGTACCCCACTAACTGCCGTTGATTGTTGTTGTAGTTGTAATTGGGCTGTAGGTTGATGCCGGTGGTTTCTAATTTTTCCACCTGACGCGAACGGAGGAATTTTACCAGCGCGTCGCTCCGGGTGGCGATTTCCCGCTGGACGGTGGCCGCGTCGGCCCCCTGGATCTCGACCCCCAGTTGAACTCTCGCGAGCGTGGTGGGAATGTTTTCCACCCCTTCCCCGGTGACGGTAATGGTTCTTTCCTGTCTCTCGCTGGCATTACTCGGCATAATCAATCCCGTGTTGAGGACGGTGGTGGCGATTAAAAAGGCGGTTAAGAATTTTTTTCGGTTCATACCATTGTGGCGATCGATACTCTTCCATCTTAGCGATCGCGAGAGTAATTCGGGGGGAAGATCGATCGGTTCTCGACTCCTTCCTAGGATTTCCAAAGTTTATAGGGAAAACGGACTAAATTGCTGTTAAAGTAGCGCGGATCGCCCGTCACCTCCCGATCGATCCAGTCCGGCAGGTTAACCGATTGATTCTCGTCGTCTAACTCCACTTCCGCGAGGATCAATCCCTCGTTATCGCCGTGAAACTCGTCGATCTCCCAGATTACCGGATCGATCGGGATTTTATAGCGGATTTTCTCGATAAACGGTCTCTGACAGAGGGTTTCGAGAATCTCCCGCGCGTCTTCCACCGGAATCGGGTACTCGAATTCCGAGCGGCGACTTCCTTCGGTTTTACTTTTCAGGGTTAAATAGCCCGTATCCCCGACAATCCGCGCGCGTACCGTCACCCCGTCCACGCTGGGGATATATCCCTGACAGTAGAGTGTACCGGTCGCGAGAGCGCGCCATCGATCGCCCCTCACTAAAAATTTCCGTTCGATCTCGATTCCCATAACTTTACCGGGTCTGTTCTCGGCTTTTCCTCGAAAGCTCTATCGCGTGGATGCTACCCCGCTCAAAACTACGTCCCGATCTGTCCACCTATCGGAAAATCGGGAGCTATTGTTCGGTAAAGAACGGAGAGGGAGGGATTCGAACCCTCGGTACGGTCTTACGATTCGTACAACAGATTAGCAATCTGCCGCATTCGACCACTCTGCCACCTCTCCACGGTGACAAGATACGAGTGTAACACACCCGGCGCGTCTCTGGCAAGAACCCGGTTTTTCGCGAAAAGGAAGCGGGGAGAAAACCCCGCTCTGTCTACCCGTCTCAAACTTCTTTCAAACCGCCGGCGAGATTATCTCAGGAGAGCCTGCACCATGCGCGGGTGTAACTGTTCCGCCGCGAATTGGGGTTCGTTGGGGGGGTACAATTCTTCTTCGGCGAAGTTGAACCCGTATTCCTGACTGAGCGCGACCAACTGTTTCGCCCGCTCGCAGGTTTTCAGTTTTTCCCCGAGGGTGCTGTCTTCTTCGGCTTTTCGCGCGAAAGCTGTGATCTGACTGATAGACATGGTGGTTTCCTTATCCAATTCGTCACGGAGTATGAATTGACTGGAATTATTCTAAAAAAAATTTCCCTTCGATCGCAAGGTTATCGAAGATAATTAACGTATCTCTCGGTGAATTTTCGTGATAAAATAACTAAGTTTTTTTAACAAAAATTTTTTCTAGAATTTTGCCAAACTCCTTTCAGGTATAAATTCTAGCGTTTTTTCACTTCCCTCGACCTCGCACTTATTGTTGTTATTGACAAAGTGACGATCGATACAAAAGATTTTTTTTCGCCGGGGCAAGATCGGGAAAAAGAGCGAGGGACATCATGGCGACCTATCAAGTGACTTTAATCGATCGATCCCGCGATTTCCGACAAACGATTCCCGTCCCCGACACGGAAAGCATTCTCGACGAGGCGGCGGAACAGGGAATTAAAATTCCCTTCGAGTGTGTCGTGGGGGCCTGCGCGGTCTGCGAGAGTAAATTAGTATCGGGAACGGTGGATCAGGAGGAACAGATGATCCTGAGCGAGAAACGCGTCGCGGAGGGGTATGTCGTTACCTGCGTGGCGAAACCGACTTCCGATTGCACGTTAGAAATCGCCCTCGATAACTATCTCTAAACTTTCGGGGAGTACAATAGGGGGTGATCCGTCGATCGAACTCCCTTCATGCTTTCTTTGCCCGATTTTACCGATCCCTCGCTATTTTCCCTCGCTTTAACCCATCGTTCCTACGTGAACGAACATCCCGAAATCCCCGAACATAACGAGCGCCTGGAATTTCTCGGGGACGCGATCCTCGCTTTCCTGGTGGGGGAATTGCTGTATCAACGCTATCGGGAGATGAACGAGGCGGAATTAACCCGCTTACGGGCGAATTTAGTCGAGGAAGCCCAATTATCGAAATTCGCTGTCGAACTCGGTCTCGGCGAGTTACTGCGGTTGGGGAAAGGCGCGATCAAGGATAACGGTCGATCGAACCCGGCCCTTCTCTGCGATGCTTTCGAGGCGATGATCGGCGCGTATTACCTCGATTCCGGCTTGGAAGCCGTTCGCGCTTACGTTCACGCTCTCTTTCCCCCGGTAGCCGATCGATTCGTCTCCACGCCGGCGCGGGGTATTTCCTTCGTCGATCCGAAAAATCGCCTGCAACAATGGGCGCTGGAACGATTCGCCCGTAACCCGGAATACGTCATCGTCGGGGAATCCGGGCCGGATCACGCCAAGGAATTCACCGCCCAGGTACGGATTAATAATACCCTCTACGGGACGGGAACGGGAAAACGCAAACAGGACGCGACGAAAGCGGCGGCCGAGGACGCGCTGAGACGGCTGGATCTGTAGGGCGGTTCCGCGCCTACGGGAATCCACGGAATGTTACAGTGAGTCCAGAAAACTTGTACGTGTATTCCCTTGGCTCGATGAAAATTTTACTCGTAGAGGATGATAATCGGATCGCCGATCCCCTGGTCGAAGAACTCACCGATCGCCATCATGTGGTGGAATTGGCTACCGATGGCGAGATGGGGCTAGAATTGGCGCTCGCGAGTCCCCACGACCTGATTTTGCTCGATATCATGCTCCCGAAATTGGACGGCTTGCAGGTTTGCCGTCAGTTACGCGATAAAGGCGATCGAACGCCGATTCTCATGCTCACCGCGCGCGACGAGGTAGAGGATCGCGTGGCGGGTCTGGACGTGGGGGCCGATGATTATCTCGTAAAACCTTTCGCTTTAGAAGAATTATTCGCCCGCGTGCGCGCTCTCGGTCGTCGGGGCGCGCCCAATCTTCCCCCGGTTCTCGAATGGGGACCCTTACGCCTCGATCCCAGTAGTCGCGATGTCACCTACGATTCCACCCCCGTCTCTCTGAGTCCGAAAGAGTACGGACTTTTGGAATTGTTTCTCCGCAACGGCAATCGGGTATTCAGCCGCGCCCAGATTATCGATCATCTCTGGACGCTGGATCAGTTTCCCGAGGAAGCGACGATTAAAGCCCATATCCGCAGTCTCCGGCAAAAACTCAAGGCCGCGGGCGCGCCGGAGGATTTTATCGAAACGCTCTACGGTTCCGGGTATCGTTTGAAACCGTTGTAGGGAGAGGCGGGAGGCGGGAGGCAGGAGGCGGGAGTCAGGAGGCGGGAGGTGGGAGGTGGAAGATATCGATAATATCTTGTCTTTTACCCAGAATTCCGCCTCCTACAGTTGATTTCTGAATTTCGGGGCGGAGACGATCGAGCCTTCCGCGGCCGGGAGCGATCCCGAGATCAGGCGGACGGGGCGGCCTCATCGATCTCTACGAATGTTGGGGGATCGATCGAGTCGGAAGCTTTACCGTCGTTGCTAACGGTCTCGATCGCTCCCGCGACCGTCGGGGAAACCTCCCGCTCGCCGTTGGCTTCGGGGCGTAATAACTGTTGGATCTGACCGATCAGATCGCCTAATTTCCCCTCGTCTAGAAAGGTGTTAATCAACGATAAACCGCTGGTCGAAAGCAGGAGTTTATTGATCTCTCCCAGATTCTGCCCGGGGCGATCGCCTAACGTCGGAAAGGCGTAAATCCGCGCGTCGCCTAATACGCCGGGTTGCGGGGCGAGCGCCTGGACGATTTCCGGGAGACGGGTGACGAGTTCCGGCCAGATTGTTTTGATGAGATCGGCAGTGACGGTGACGGTATTCCGGCTATTAATGGCCGCGATCAGGGCTTGTTGGGCCTCGGCTTCGGCGATCGCTTTATAACGGTTGGCATCGGCGAGGGTTTTGATCGACTCGGCTTCTAACTGGGCGGCCTGACGGGCGATTTCCGCCTGCCGACGACGGCGGAACACGTCGATCTCGACCACGTTCTGATCGGCGACGCGTCGTTTCTGCGCTTCCTGTTCGGCGGCGATCAGGCTCAGGTTTTTCTCCCGTTCGGCTTTTTCCAGTTCCTGCGCGGTGACGATGGTGGCTTCGGCGCGCGCTCGTTCGGCTTCCGTGGTGAAGCGTTCTTTTTCCTTGTTGGCGATGGCGATCGCCGCTTCCTGTTGGGCGATTTTCGAGGCCTGTTCGGCGAGGGCGACTTCCGCGCGCGCCTCTAGGTTAGAGGATTCGATCGTTTTCTGACGGGTGATCTCGGCGATTTCCGATTCTTGTTGTTGGAGGATCTGGGTGACTTTCAACTGTTTATTGCGTTCTTCCAGGGCGATTTTGGCCTCGATCTGGCTTTGTTGGATCGCGAGATCCTGTTGGATTTTCTCTTCTTCAACGGCTTTCTGTTGGAGGATTTTCGCCCGTTCCATTTTGGCGATTTCCTGGGCTTGGGATTCTTGAATCTCCCTTTCCCGTTGTACTTTGAGCAGTTCGATCTCTCTTTGTCGATCGAGCCGCAGGGCTTCTAGATCTTTTTCCTGACTGAGGCGCGCGTCTTCTTTCTGTTTGGCGATCTCTAACGATTGTTTTTCCGCCGATAATTCCTGTTGTTCGACGGCGACCTTCGTGGCGAGTTCGAGTTCTTTTTTCTGGCGATGGGTGGTCAGTTCCACGTCTAGTTTCTGCTTGATCGATCGCTGGATCGTTTCGGTTCTTAATTTCACCCCCTGCGCGTCGAAAAAGTTGTTTTCATCGTAAGTGTCACTTTCTTCGATCTCGGAAATCGCGATATTATTCAGGGTTAACCCGACTTTTTTAAGATCGGGTTGAATTAGATTAAAAACTTCTTGAGCGAAACCGAGTTTATCGGAATCTATCTCGGCGATACTTTTCTGTTTGGCGGCGGCGCGAATGGCATCGTCCGCGCGTTTTTCGAGAGCGTCTTTAATATTCGCCTCGGAAACAATACCGTCTTTAGAAAGGCGGGAAGCGGCGTTTAAAACATCTTCTTTGATGGCGGTCACGCAAACGTAGAAAGTGACGCGCATATTCGCCCGTAAATAATCTTGGGTTCTCACCGCTTGATTCCCGGATCTCACCACATCGATCGAGATCTCCCGTAACGGCACGCGGGTTAATTTATGGAACCCCGGCAGAACCACGCACCCCCCGTTTAAAATTACTTCTTTATTTTTTAAAATAATCCCCCCGGTTCTCACGAAAGCCTCGTTCGTGGGAGCGATGACATACACTCGGGTATAGACGAAAACCCCGACGATCAGGAGGATAATAATCGCGCCGAGTAAACCGGGAAAAATTAATAGATCGCCGGCTCCTCCCACTTGGGCGAAGGTGGGTTGTGCGGGGAGGGTCGGGATCGGGCGATCGCTGACGAGAAGGAGATCCGCGGGTTGTTTCTCTCTAGCTACCGCGCGGGGGGAAACCGAGGGTAACGAGGTTAAAAATACTAACCAGAAGTTCATAGTTATTCTCCTTATTTTATTCTGGACGGTGAACTCGATCGATCCATTTATCTTCATCGGAACTATCTTTCGCGATGGCGATATAACTATGTTGCTGTCGATCGATAATTAAAATCCGCTGTCCGTAGTGGGGGATCACCGTCGCCCATTCCGGTAACGCGACACTAATGGTAACTAAATTGCCCGCGGAATCCATCACATCTCCCTGTCCTAATCTGCCTTCCACGAGATAGGGAATCGCTCGCGATGTCACCGTACCGATCCGACCGATCAATCGCTCGCTACTCACATCTTCCCCGAAAGACGCGAAGATTTTTCCCAGAGGACGCGCCAGCCAGGAACCGATCCCGAAACTGATGAATAAAGAGACCAGAAAAACGATTCCTCCCCATCCGAAAATACCTCTCGGTATCGGATAGGCAAGGATGGCGATTACTACATTAAAAAACAAGCCGATCACTCCCCACAAACTTAAATCTAACGCTAGGAGTAACAGGGTAGGGACCCGGCCGAATCCTAGAAAACCGAGGATATCGAGCGGGGATTCCGCCTCGCCGTCTAGATCGAGATCGTCATCTCCCATTCCCGAAAAAATCACGAATAGGAATAACGTGATGCCGATTCCGAACAAGAACCAATAGGGCGCGTTAGACGGGTGGAATAGCATAGTAAGCCTAGGCGATACAATGTCAATCTTTCGTGATTCTGACACGGGGATTGGTAACGGGAAAATCTCGATCGAGCGATCGAATGTCCACCTCGATACGCCGGGTTGTAGCGCTATCCTTGTCTCGGCAAATTTGTAGGGGAGTATGACCGATCGATCGTTTCCCGATTGCTCTCGATCGAAAAAATCCAGAGTTCGTTCAAGTACCGCCTTCATTATAACCAGCGTTCCCGATTTACCTCGGGAGATAGATAAAAATTTTAATACTCGCGAGGGATGGCGGTAGGATTCTGGAAGAGAAAACCCCGCGCGAATCGATCGCCCCGGCTCGATCGCTATAAATCCTGTAATTCGGGCAGTAAATTCTCGAAGGCTCTTCCCCGGTGGCTGATCCGTCGTTTTAAATCCGGGGACATCTCGGCGAAAGTTAACCCGTACTCGGGAACGTAAAAGATCGGATCGTAACCGAACCCACCGGAACCTCTCGGGCCGGTTAAAATCTCTCCGGGACAGATTCCCGTCGCGGAAAGAGCGATCGAACCGTCGGGGCGGGCGATCGCGATAACGCAGACGAACCGGGCCGATCGATCCGGGTCGTCGCCCAATTCCCGCGTGAGTCGCTCGATCCGCTCCCGATCGGTTCGGCCGTACCGCGCCGAATATAACCCCGGCGCACCCCCGAGCGCGGTCACTTCCAGCCCGGAATCGTCGGCGATCGACCATTCCCCCGTCGCTAGGGCGATCTGTGTGGCTTTAAGCTCCGCGTTCTCCTCGAAGGTAGTTCCCGTTTCCTCGATCTCCAGGGATTCGGGTTTGAGTTGCAGATCGATGTCGAGATCGGTTAAATACTCGGCGATCTCCTGTAATTTTCCGGGATTACCGGTGGCGAGGATTAATTTTTTCATGCTCGATCGATTCTCGGACGGGGCGTTTAGATGGGAACGGAATTTCTGTCAGAATTAACGGTATCTTTTTCGATTGTAACGGTATACCGAACTGGGGAAGAAGGACGCTCTAAATTCGGCGATCGGGAAAATTCGATCGATCGGCTCTCTCGAACGAACGCTCCAGGAATCCCCGGCCGCGGGGAGCGTCGCTTTCTCGTTCCCCGATCGGGAAAAGTGGGATTCTTCCGTTAAAGGCAACAGGGAACAGGGAAGGCATCTTCTCGGGGTTGAAATTCCCGAGAAGACGCGCTCGCCCCCAGGAGACCGGCTTCTGACCCGTCGGTCGGCCCTTGGAAACGAACGGGCAACAAATTTTGAATTCGACCAGAAGTTCTTACGGTTGCCCGTTGTCTGTTCCCGGTTCCCTCGGTCGAAGGTCGGTGAACGCGCGCCGACAAAAAGGGGGCGGGTAGCTAACCGATTCCCCTCGTTTCTAGGATAGCTTCCCAATACTTCTCGGATAACGCCATTCACTCGTTCACAAGAATACTGAAACCCTCGCAATTTCGTGGGCGAGAAACTCCAGGAAATCCTTAACCGAGAGGTATTGGATAGCTTCCGCCTCTTCATTTGTTATCGATCGCTGTAAGGAATTCTCGAATATCGATAAGTCGTTACGCTATTGATTTCGGGATTGACCGGTAACGAGAATCACCGTTTGCCGAATGTTCGCGAGACCTTCCTTCGGTTCGGTCCGTGGGCGATGTCTAGTTTTTCCCGGTGTTTTTGTAGCGTTGCCATCCCGTGATCGCGAATCGGATTCCTCATTTTCACGATAGCTTCCTTCGGTTCGGTCCGCGGGCGATGTCTAGTTTTTCCGGGAGTTTTTGTAGCGTTTCCATCCCGTGATCGCGAATTGGGTTCCTCCTAACAACAGGCAACCGAGTGCGAGAGAAGGTTCGGGAACCGGCGGCGGTGTCGTCGGGGAGAAAGCTTCTAAATCATCGAACGTGAAGAGCAGTCCGGGATTGTTGCTCGTGACTTCTAACTGGATATCGTAAATAGAGTTGAACGATACACCCGAGAAATTGGGGCTGGAGAACAAAAAGTCGATCGGGGTAGCGGAGGAGATTTCACCCAGTGTTTGCGAGAAGCTCGCGTAAGGCGCGACGGAACTATTGCGCGCTCGTAGCGTGATCGTGCCGACATTGGTGGAACCGCCGGCGTTGAGGGCGAAGCGGTTGGCGTTTAAGCGAAAGCGATCGAACGCGGAGAAATTGCCGTTGGCTCCCAGTCCCGAAACTCCTCCTCCTCCGTTCCAAGTCACCGTCGTGCTCGTGCGATTGCCCTCGGGTCCATTCACCGATAGATCGAGTCCCCCGCTAGTGATCTCGAGGATAGTAATGTCACCGCCAATGGTACTCCCCGGATCGAGGATCTCGAACACGGTGTTTCGCGCGCCTCCTAGTACGGAAGATAATCCGGTTTGAGCCTGGGGGGGAAGGGGGAGGGGAGTAGTAAAGCCGTCGTCAAAATAGGTTAGAGCGTCAGGGGGAGTGAACCCTTGCGTGAAATGGTCGATGGTCTGGGTCGCACCTAGCGTGGCGTTCGCTCCGAGAACGACGGAACTGAAGACAAGACCGAATATTAAGGCTTTTTTCATGGTTGCTCGTGTCATGGATAAAGAATTGCCGGTAGAGGCTCTTCGAGTTTTTACCGAGCGAACCCATCGCGCTCACCCGAAGCTCTTTCTTCTAGGGATACCGATGATTCCCGGCGATCGATCCAGAAGGGACGGAATTCGTTATCGATATACAAGCAAGTACAGATCGGGAGAGAAAACTTTATCGGAAGACTACACTCTGTCTCGAAAAATAAATTTTGATAGCGGGAAGTACAAAAAAAGACACAAAAAAAACCGCTCGGTGTGGCGGCTTTTCGCGAGATTTCGCTGAAATCGGCAGGAAACGGGACAGTTATCGTTAAAATCGGCTTTTTACGCTAAGAATCGGGTTTTAGTCATCGCGCGCACGCTTTCCCGAATTCGAGAAGAAAACGAACCCGATTACCGTTCCCAACCCCAGCACGAGAGAGGGTTCGGGAATCTCGTAACCCTGAATAAAATCTACCCGAACGGTCGAGGAGTTCCCCCCCCCCGTGATGACATTTAACTCGACGTAGTTAACCGCGTTCAGATTGAGAAGATTGTTAGCCGCTGTAAAGTCGGTGAACCGAATAAAAGTAAATTGATTACTCCCGATACCGTTTCTCACTACGCTGGCGGAGTTTCCGCTAATATCCCGGATGGTAACGGTGAACACGGGTTGAAAAAGGGGATTCGTGCTTCCCGTGATCACGTCCAGCGTCTTAAATCCGATCGACCCGACGTTCAGACGTTCTAAGAATTTACCGGAATTGCTTTGAGTGGCGGGAGCGAGGGGATCGATATTGTTCCAGATCATACTGGAGGAAACCCGGGCGTTGTTCGAGGAGGTCACTTGCCAGAATCCGCCGATCGAGGAACTGGGAATCACCCGAGACGTACCGCTCGTATTTAAATTCCCGGCGTTCCGGAGGGAATACATATTCAGGTCGCGATCTCCCCCGATCACCTGGTTAGCGGGTAGAGTGAACGGGGTGCTATTGATCGTGGCGGGAGAACCACTGGAGGTGGGAAAAGCGGTTCCCGTCCGAAGAATGGTTTTGTTGACTCCGCTGGCTACCTGACTATTGGTGTAGGGTTCGGTGAACTGCGTGTTGAACGTGTCAATGTTGAAAGAGGCGGCGAATCCCTGGCCGGCGCTCAACATGGTCACGCCGAGGGCTAGTCCCGTTCCCGTGAGTGCTTGCTTTAACATTTCTGTCCCGTGTAGTTTCTTAACTGTCTTTTTCGATTCGTGTATCTTTGTACGTCGGATACTAAGATAGGTTAATTTTTTCGGCGTTGTTTTAACGCCACTATAGCGAAATCATCGAGAAATGTCCAGACTGACCCTCGAACCTTCCGATAGTTTTTAGAATCTGTCCGGAGGCGCGGATAGGTTAAGATCCCCATAGCGTCTTGTGTTTCCCGCCCCGTACCTTCCCGCTCGAAAATCGCCCGCCATCTATCTAGACGATAGAATTTTGTGTATGGTTTACCCGGTTCCTCCCGACGATTTCCCCCCGCGACGGTTCCCGAAAGTCCCCCTAGACCGCCGCGCCTACGCTTTCGGGATCGATTTCATCTCGGTCTGGTTTCTCAGTTCTTTCGCGGGAAACAATCCTTTCGGACAATTCTTGGCATTTTTCGGGATCTGGTTCGTCCTGCGGGTGATCGTGGCGGTTCAGAACAAGGGGCAGAGCCTCGGCCGCTGGGCGTTGGATATGAAGGTGATCGAAGCTCGCGGTCGGCGGGTTCCGGGCGTGGTCGAACTGGCCAAACGGGAGGCGATCGTCGGCGCGGGGGCGGCGTTGACGATGGTCGGGGCGAACGCCGCTTTCGCCAATCCGTTAACGTTTATCCTGTTAGCCTCGCCCCTGGTGGCCGATTGCGGCATGGCGATCGGTGACGAGGAATTTTTCCGGGCCTTTCACGATCGCCTCGCCGGAACCCTCGTCATTCAAACCCGACGCGGTTTCTCCCTCGACCTGCGCCTCAAACGTCTCTGGTACGAGATCGTTAAAAGAAAGCAACGGTAAAAAAAGTCCCGGTTCGCGAGCGGAACCGGCGATCGGGAACGGTCGGGAAAAGGAAAAAAGAAAGCGGGAAAAAGTGAGGATTTCCTGACAGAAAATTCGCGAACGAAACCGGCGATCGGGAACGGCCGGGGAAAGGGAACAAGAAAGCGGCGAAAAGTGAGAATCTCGGAACGGGAAGGGCGGACGGTCACGGGATCGGCCGGGATCGAACCGGCGGCCTAGCGCTTAGGAGGCACTCGCTCTATCCAACTGAGCTACGACCCCACCCTGCTCTTCTATATGATAGTACAGGATTCGTAAAATCTAACCGGTTCTCGCTAATAGGCTCTCGATCGCCGTCACTAAGCGGTCGTTCGTCCAATTCCCGTACAGCGAGGCGATGATGGCGCATCCCCCCGCGCCGACCCCTTCTTTAACGAAACCGCGCTCGTAAGCCTGTAACGCGGGATATCTCGATCGGGAAAAATCTAACCGGCCCGCGAGTAAAGATACGTCCCCGACCAGATCCGCCAGGCCCGCGGTATCGCCGGTGGGATCTTCCGCCACCCATCGCGTCGTGCCGACGACAATATTCTCGGCGGGAAACGGGCGATCGAACCCGCGGGCGATCGCCCGGATCAACGCGTGAACCGCCAGCATCTGGGTTCCCCCGGCCAGCAGTACCCCGACCCGCCGGCCCGCGGCGATCGCCATTCCCGCCACGACGATCTGCTGGGGATCGCCCACGGCCGCCACTAACGCGAAAGGATCGGCGAATTTTCGCCCCCGTAAACCCCGATCGACGATCTCCCGTTTCTGTTCGTGATTACAGCGCGGGTGACTACTGTTCATCTTGCCTGTCACCGGGAAACCGAGTCCCGTCAGGATGGCGGCGGCGGTCGTCGTCCCCCCGACCACGCACTCGCCGATGGTCAGATAACCGTCCGGCACTTCCGTCGCCAATTTTTCCCCCCATTCCTGCCCCCGATCGAACAGGTGGCGGACGATCTCGATATCGAGCGCGTTTCCCGACCCCAGACAGCGGGCCGGCCGCCCCCCGAGGTCGATACAGGCGACCGGGGGAGGGTAGGGTAAACCCGCGTTAAACAGGTAAACGGGAATCTCGAAAGCCTCGACGACCGCGCGGGAAATATACACGGGAGACGCGCCGGCGATCAGGGGGGGGAGGGGATAGCGCGGGTTCGGACGCGGGCCGTGGACGAGAAATTCCGCGTCGGCGAGGGCGGTATGTTTTCGCGCCTCGCTCGTCGCGCCGGCCGCCGAGATGCCCTCGATCAGCCCGGTTTCGGTAAAGCCCAAGACGCAGGCGAAGACCGGACGTTTGCCCCGATAGCGGTTCAGCCATTTTTCCGCCCTTTCGAGACCGCTATAACACTGGATCATGGGTCACTCGTAATCTAGTAAAACCCGCACCCATTCGGGGGGACGGGGAATGCGATCGCCGAGTCGATCGAGAACCAACAGGGCCACGAGATGGACGGCGAACAGATACAATAAGCTATTGAGAAAAATACCGATAAAAGCCACGGTCTGCACTTGTACGAGCGTCGGTTTGACCAACCAGCCCAATCGCGTGAAAGCCCAATCGATAAAGTTGGTCGCCTGGGAGATGACGTACATCCAGAGATTTTCGCCGAGCAGGATAGAGAATAACCAGAAACGGAAGAACAACCCGATCGCTCCCAGAAGGGCGCCGGTAAAGATCGAGAACTCCCAACGCGCGCCCCGTCGCCAGCACAGCCCCAGTTGTACCCCCATCAGCCCGTAGGGGACGAGAAACACCACGCTCCGGGTCGGCCCCATCAGTACCGAGAGCAGTAAACTGGAGACGATCGCCGTCATCCAGGCGGAGCGATGTCCCCAGCGCAGGTAGGCCAGGGCGATCGGCAGGGGAAAAAAGAGTCGTAACAGCGGCCCGAGCGGGAAATAGTAATTGATCAACCAGAGTAAACTGGTCGCGCTGGCCAGAAAAGCCGTTTCTACCATCACGAGGGTAGAGAGCGATTTGACCGAGGGGGCGGGGGGCGACGGGGGGGAAGACGGGACGGGCGCGGGAGCGGTTTCGTCCCCCAGGTCCACCCAGTTGATCTCGTCCTGGCGATCCCGATCGAGATCCCCGGAAGAAGCGGTATCGGCGGAAAAATGATCCATCGGTATCCTCTAAGCGATCGCCCGTTCCAACGCTACCATATCGGGAATACAGAGCGTTTCCTGCTGGCGCACGATCAGACCTTTTTTCTCCAGTTTCGTCAGCGATCGGGTCACGGTCTCCCGCGCTAACCCGCTGATACTACTCAACTCGCGGTGGGGGAGATTGGGAATCGTGATGCCGCCGGCGGCGCGCTTGCCCTGTCCCTCGGCGAGAAATAATAGGGTGTCCGCGACCCGGGAGAGACTATCGGCCTCGCGTAATCGTAAACGGCGGTTGAGTTGGCGTAACCGTTTGGCCATTAACTGGGAGAGTCGGATGCCGGCTAACGGTTCGGAGTTGAGGAGACTGACGAAATCGTTCGCGGGAACGCTACTGATCGTCGTTTCCGTGAGGGTGATCGCGTCGGTCGATCGGGGGGCTTCTTCCAGGGCGGCCATTTCCCCGACCACCTCCCCCTTACCGACGATATTCAGGGTGACTTCCTTACCATCGACGTTATGGGTGCGAATTTTCACCCATCCCTCGATAATGAAATAGACCGATCCCCCCCAGTCGTTTTCTAGCAAGATAATCCGGTTGGCGGGATGGGTGCGGGTGACGGCATGACAGGTCGCTTTCGTGAGGATTTCTTCGGAAAGGCCGGCAAATAAGGAAGCTGTATCGATTAATCGTTTAATATCGGGTGATCTCTCGCGCGATTCGTGTCTTTCTTCCATAGCTAATAATTAAGTTGCTATCCGAGCCGTAGCGCCTACAATGGACGGTTGTTCAGTTTTCAGGTGATCTAGTGAGTGTCCAACCGGATTTTCGATCGCCCCTCACCGAGATCGATCTTATTCTCTCTAGGGTGATTTCGTCTCTAGTTAACCCGCGCGATGTTTCCCCGGAGACGATCGCGACGGCGTTGGAACAGTTAACGCGGGCGCGCGCGCTTTTACTCGACCTCGCGGTTATCCCGGAGGACGGGCGCCCCTCGCGGACCCTCTGGCGGATGGGGATCGAGAGCGATCGCGCGGGGGCGCGGGTGGCTTTTTTCCGGGAGACGGACGGGACGGTCGATCTCTTTCCCCTCTCCTGGAGTTTGGAGGACGGCGAGAGCGATCGGCTACCGGCCGGGCTGGTCGATCGCTATCTGGTCGATTGGTTGGCGACTCTCCCGCCGGACGGGGATTCCTGGCTCTACGAGGCCCTACGGGAGCTATCGGGGATCTGGATCGCCCACGATCGGGAAAGTTCCCTAGAAACGCTCGAGAATTCCCTGATCGCCGCGAAGATAAGCTCGCCCGATCGGATTCACCGGGTCGAGCGGACGATCGCCACCGCGCTAGCCCACGTCGCGCTCGCGGGCCGCGCCGGGGCGGAAACGCTATTGATCGTTCAGGGGGGAGGGGAGATGACCGAGTTAGCCCTGATCGAGATCCCGGCCGATCCCCTATCCCTGTCCCGCCGCTCGATCGCCTTCTCCCGCTTCGAGTACGGTTCGGAAACCTTTACCCGCCACCTGCTCGAACACGCGATCTATCCCCGCTGGCGGGCGATTGTCGCCGATTCCCTACCGGATCTCGATTCGCTGGACGATCATCCTCTCGGTCGGGCGTTACGGGAGGCGGCCCGGTTGACGCTCCTCATCCTCCAGGAGCGATCGGAATTTACCTCGCGTCTGGGCGATCGGGCGTGGACGGTTCATCGAGCGGAGGTGGAAAGGGAGGTTATTCAACCTTTTATCGGTCTTTTGCGGCAAAAAGTCGGTTTTCTATTGGAAAGTTCCCGAAAAAACCTGACCGAGAACGATCGGGTCATTTTCTGCGGGGATTTTTTCCTCTCGCTCTGGCCCCTCTTGTCCTCGGCGTTGACGGTGGAATTCCTACCGGCCCCGATCGTCGCCCCTGACTCCGAGACGATTTCCCCGGCCCTGTTCGGTCTCGGGCGCGTCCCCCTATATCCCTCGCTAGAGGACAGGAGTGGAAATAATGATTAAAAACTCGTCTCCCTCCCCCGGCTAAGGTCACAATTTAGGTGCGGTTAGTCAGTTTCTTAATCGTCAAGAGTCTAACTCTCGATCGCCTCGCTAACCGTGTCAACGTGAAAGCTAATCATGAATATTCCTTTCAAGCCCCTGTTTAGCTCTCCCTACGCCCGGCAGGAGACGATTTTCGCCTCTGAATCGCTCCATCCGTCGGTCTATAGTCGAAGCAAACGTCTAGTCGATATCGCGGGGGCGATCGTCGGATTACTCGTCACCGCTCTCCTCGCTTTGCCGATCGCCATCGCCCAAGCTCTAGATAGTCCCGGCCCGATTTTTTACCGTCAGCTTCGTTGCGGCCTGAACGGGGAAACCTTTTTCCTGTGGAAATTCCGCTCGATGGTGGTGGACGCGGAACAAAAACAACACCTCGTCAAAAATCAAGCGATCGGGCATATTTTCAAAAACGATCGCGATCCGCGGGTTACGCGGGTCGGTAGATTTCTCCGCCGTTCGAGTTTAGACGAGTTCCCCCAATTCTGGAATGTCTTAAAAGGGGAGATGAGTTTAGTCGGAACCCGTCCGCCAACACCCGACGAGGTGCGAAAATATAACACCTACCATTTCCTCCGTCTGCGGGTTAAGCCGGGACTGACGGGGGAGTGGCAGGTGAAAGGTCGATCGAGGGTGAGCGATTTCGAGGAGATCGTGCGGATGGATCTCGATTACCAGCACAAATGGTCGCTCGGTTACGATCTCTACCTGATCTGGCGCACGATCGGGGTCGTGTTAAGCGGTCGGGGCGCGTGTTAAACGGGGGAACTAACGCGCGAACCCCGTTACCGCTCCGTCCTTTACAAGCCCAATCGCTCCGTTTTCCTCGCGCCGAAGGAACGGAACAGCCAGATTGACCCCGAAACGAGGGAGGGGGCGAGGACAAAAATGGCCGCCAGGACGATCGGGTGTTCCCGCGCCCAGGCCGAGGAGAGCATGATGGCGAAAATTAACCCGCAATAGGCGACACCGAGAAAAGGTATGCCGATAACGAGGGCGGCGAATCGCGTATCTTTATCCATAAAAATTCTCACAATTTTCGCGTCGAATAAGCGTGAATTCGCTCTCGATCGAGCGTTTTCGCTTGTCTGTCTAACTCTACTTATAGCCTTTTCCCCCGCTCGACTTGTAGAAACGTCGGTAATTTTTTAGAATTAGTAAAGAATTCAGTGCCGGTTATCTTTGCCCAAACAACGACTCGATACGCTTTTAGTCGAGAGAAATCTCTGTTCGTCCCGCACCGAGGCCCGGAAGTTAATCCTCG
The DNA here is from genome assembly GCF_036688125.1 of Pannus brasiliensis CCIBt3594. Classification (NCBI taxonomy): domain Bacteria; kingdom Bacillati; phylum Cyanobacteriota; class Cyanophyceae; order Chroococcales; family Microcystaceae; genus Pannus; species Pannus brasiliensis. The sequence goes on from NZ_JBAFSM010000001.1 coordinate 26,124, forward strand.
CCGGGGAGGTGAAGGTCGATCGCCGGACGATCGACAAACCCGCCACGGAAATCGATCCCAACGCCGAGATCGAGGTTAAGCATAAATTGCCCTACGTGTCAAGGGGTGGCGAGAAATTAGCGAAAGCTCTAGAAACTTTCGGGATTCGGGCGACCGGTCGCGTCTGTTTGGACGGGGGCATCTCCACGGGAGGTTTTACCGATTGTCTCCTGCAAAACGGCGCGAAACGCGTTTACGGGGTGGACGTGGGTTACGGTCAGGTGGCCTGGACGCTACGGCAGGACGATCGCGTGATTTTGAAAGAGCGGACGAATTTCCGGTATCTCACCGCGGAAGATCTCTACGGAGAGGACACCCCGGCCGATCTGGGGGTGATGGATCTCTCGTTTATCTCCCTGACGAAAGTTTTACAACCGCTCCGGAATTTATTAATCCCTCCGAGGGAGGTAATTCTCTTAGTGAAACCGCAATTCGAGGTCGGACGGGAGAAGGTGGGAAAAAAAGGGGTGGTGCGCGATCCGAAAGACCAAGCGGCCGCGATTTTTCGGGTGGTGGAGGAAGCGATCGGTTTAGGATGGTTATACGGGGGATTAACGTGGTCGCCGATCACCGGCCCCGCGGGTAACGTGGAATATTTATTATGGTTGAACGAGTTTTCGGATCGATCGAGTCCCGCGTTAGCGGAAATCGAGGCGCTCGCGGTGGGTGCGATCGGCGAACTCGGGTAAACTTATGCCTAGCGGAGATCTCTATCACGAAGCGGTAAAAACGGCTTTAATCATGGAAAAATTAACTTTTTATCGCGGCGCGATCGAAAAAATATTAACGGAATATCGAGATCGTTTATCTTCGGCAACGGTAGAAGAAGTGGAAAATTGTTTATCCTTTGACGCAGTACGAGATCATTATTTTTGGTTTCGGGTAGGATGGGAGGGAAAGCGTAGAGTGAGCCAGATCTCGGTGTATATCCGCCTGAAAAATGGCAAGATCTGGATCGAGGAAGATTGGACGGAACGCGGGATCGCTACCGATTGGTTAGAAGCGGGAATCTCTCCCGAAGAAATCGTTTTAGGATTTCACCATCCGAGTAAAAGATTTTTAACCGAATTCGCGACCGCTTGAAAGGATCGATTATGGAAGAGACGATTTTACGCGTGGTTTTAGTCCATCCCCAGATCCCGCCGAATACGGGAAATATCGCGCGAACCTGCGCCGCGACGGGAACGGAATTACATTTAGTCGGGCCGTTGGGATTCGAGATTAGCGATCGCTATCTCAAGCGCGCGGGGTTGGATTACTGGCCCTACGTGAAATTGCACTATCATCTATCGATCGAGGATTTCTGTAAATACCGGGAAAAAATCGGCGGACGCTCGATCGGTTTTAGCGTGCGAGGGAATTGTAGTTACGTGCAATATTCCTATCAAAGTTGCGATTGGTTACTTTTCGGCAGTGAAACCGATGGGATTCCCGCGCCGTTACTCGATACCTGTGACGCGACGGTTTATATTCCCATGTCGCGACCGGAAGTGAGAAGTTTAAATCTGTCGGTGAGTGTTTCGATCGGTCTGTTCGAGGCGCGACGACAGTTAGGATTTATCGCGTGAATCCTAAAATTTGGCTATAATCCGCTGTTTCGGTCGGGCGATCGAGGTAAGCTAGAGATAGCCGCCAAACCGACAACCCGATCCGACTATGACGAAAAACGAATGGATTAAACTAATCAACGCCATCCGCCTCCGCAAAAAAGAGTACAGCGGCCAAGATGGAGAGATTTCTTATCATTTCAGCTATTCCAAAGCTTCTAATTTTAGAGGCTATTTAGAGAACGGTGATGGAGTGCAATTAAATCACGATGAATGCCGCTTTGGAGTTTCAACAAAACAACACAGCTTTGGTCTAACTTGCGTTTATGGACATGAAGCATTTCTAAATTGTGATGGACACGAAAATTATCCCTTAGAAAAACTAAAAAAATATCATCCTAGAGAAGCTTTTACTCCGCACATATCCACAGCGCATCCAACAACAACATCGGGGGCTTTTTCCTCTTTTCCAAATAATGCAGATCGGTTTGTATACAATGTGGGATTATACGCCGCCGCTTTTCTTTACGCGTTCGATGTTAAAGATCCCTACCTGCAATTAATTGATGATGAATGGATTGTCGTTGACTCTAAAACGGGTTATTTTGATTTTATTACCTATTTTTACCATCATCAAGTTATTCCGATCGAATTACCGATTCCTAAATTTATCGATGCTAAACAAGTCCCGATTTTAAAATTAGCGAACGGTGTCGAGATTAAAGATTCGATCGATCTCCCTTCCGAGACAACAAATACCGACGACGCGGGAGAGTATTTAAACGAGATTCGGAGATCGATCGAGGAAAACCAAACCACCTAGAATAAAAAAATTGATCGGAGGGGGGTCGTATCGGGTTTCGTCGCCTCAACTCAACCTACCGATTCTAGAGATAATCTAGAGAATTTTGGAATTATCAATCGGCTATTCTGGCTTTATTACCTCGATCGATTATTGATTTAAATACTCTTCTAATTTGGCATCATGAATGTGGTTGAAACTTGCATGAATTATCTTGTACGGTAAACCAAAGTATTTCGATATTCAGCATTGTTAAACAATCGATAAGTTCCTTGCTTTCTACGGGACCGGGTAATACAATAAACTTACTTACTTGATTCGCACCAGCCGTGTGCATGAAAAGCTGTCCGACTGCTGTATAAATCGAGGTTGTATCTAACGAGGTTTTAACTTCGTAGATCCGTTGAAGTATTCCGTTCTCTTCGTAAGCTAGATCTATTTTTTGAGTATTGTATAAAAAAGCCGATGGATTGGCCTTTTCAAGAAAATTTTTAAGGGCATCAACGACAAAACCATGTTTTACGTCGATCACGACAGAGCCACGCTTTGACAATAATTTTTCTCCGCTAAATTCGGACGAAAAAAAATTAGCTTGCGATACCTTGACTCGCTCGTTTTTTTCTTTAGCCAATTTTTCATCGTATGAATTTATGGAATAGAACCTAAGTCTTTCCCACAATTCAGCGTCCGATAACTTCTGTAGCTCGTCAAATACTTCTTGATTCAACGGAGATAATTGTTGAGGGCTTCCATTCTCCATCCATCCAGTACGAGTATTGTCCAAGTATCCATCGAAATGATCTCTTAAGTTTTTGAGAATATTGTAAAACTCATCTACTGTTGTTGAAGAACCAAAAGTTCCGTAAAATTTAGAATAAGCTTCTTTCCATGTTCTCGCGTTTAACTGAGGTGGCGGCTCTTGGATTCCGAGACGGGATAAGAAATATCCGACTTCAATCAATTCTTTGCGATGGGGTGCGCTCATAGATAGTTACTTCAATTTAAACAGTATAAGATCTCGCGAGTCAGGTTAAATTTGGATCGGGTGATGGCAATGTCTCGACAAGGCAACTCGCTAGGATCTTCTTCTGGCGTGTTCCGATCGAGTGACCGTAAAATAGAAGAAAGGGAAAGTTAAATGACCACGATGACTACTATCCTACCCGATCGATGGGAACGAGTCCAACGTATCACCCGACAAGCACTAGATCTATTCGAGGACGAGGGAGAAACCCGACGCTGGTTATCCACTCCGAAGGAAGCTTTAGAGGGAAAAACTCCCCTAGAGGCTATGGCGATCGATCGGGGGGAAAAACAGGTCGAAGAATTGCTTTATCGTGCCGAATACGGGATATTTGGCTAATGTACGTCTGGCGACTCTGTAACCGAAAACATCAAGAAACCGCCCGATCGAATTCAATTATCTCATCAATCCTAATCACCCAGATTGTACTCGATCGAAAACTTCAGACAAAAATAATCACCAATTGTCGATCGAAACACGTTACGCCAATCTAAAACCGAAAAAAAAGGATTCGGAAAAATCCGAACCCCATTATTATCTATCGAGTTCTATCTAGCGTTTCGCTAACTTTTTAACCGGCAATTTACGCAGACGGATCGATTTCGGGGTGATCTCCACCAACTCATCCGGGCCGATATATTCTAGGGCGCGTTCTAGACTCATATCTACCGGGGTTTGTAACTGTACCAACTCGTCGCCGGTCGCGGAACGATGGTTCGTTAACTGCTTCGTTTTACACACGTTCAGATCGACATCTTGGGGTCGATTGCTTTCCCCGACGATCATTCCCTTATAAACCTTCGTCCCCGGAGTGATGAAGAAAACGCCGCGATCTTCCGCGTTTTTCAGCGCGTAGAAAGTCGCCACCCCTTCCTCGAACGCGGTCATCACCCCGTTATAACGGGTTTCCAACTCGCCGGAGAAAGCGCGGTACTCTAGGAAACTATGGTTCATAATCCCCTCACCGCGAGTCAGACGGATAAACTCACCCCGGAAACCGATCAAACCCCGCGCGGGAATGACGAATTCTAGTTGAGTTCGTCCGTTCGTCCCGGTCTGCATATCCTGCATTTCCCCTTTCCGTTGGCCGAGACGTTCGATACAGGCGCCGACGGCCGTTTCGGGAACATCCAACACCAGATATTCAAACGGTTCGCAGGGTTGACCGTTGATCTCGCGATAAATTACCTGCGGCTGGGAAACTTGGAACTCGTAGCCTTCCCGACGCATGGTTTCGATGAGAATGCCGAGATGCAATTCCCCACGACCGGAAACTAGGAATTTCTCCGCGGAATCGCTTTCTTCTACCCGTAAAGCCACGTTCGTTTCTAACTCGCGCAGGAGACGATCGCGAATCTGACGGGAGGTGACGAAGGTTCCCTCGGTTCCCGCGAAGGGGGAATCGTTCACCGAGAAGGTCATCTGTAACGTGGGTTCATCGACCTTGATCAACGGTAAAGCCTGGGGATCTTCGGGAGAGGTTAGCGTTTCCCCGATGTTCGCGTCCGCGAACCCGGCGACCGCGACGATATAACCCGCGCTGGCCTCGGGGAGTTCTACCCGTTTTAATCCTTCAAAACCGAGCAGTTTGGTGACTTTTCCTTTGACGATCGATCCGTTATCTTTCACCAGCGCGGCCTGTTGTCCGGCTTTGATCACCCCGTTATGGATGCGACCGATCACGATCCGTCCCAGATATTCGGAATAATCGAGGGTGGTGACTTGTAATTGTAGGGGTCGAGTTACATCCCCGGCCGGTGGCGGAACGTGATGCAGGATCGCCTCGAACAGCGGTTGCATATCGCTTCCGGTGTCTTCTAGTTCGGCTTTGGCGAATCCTTGCATTCCCGACGCGTAGAGGGTGGTGAAATCGCATTGATCGTCATCCGCGCCGAGTTCGACGAAGAGATCGAACACTTTATCGACCGCGAGATGGGGATCGACGTTGGGGCGATCGATCTTGTTGACGACTACAATGGGCCGTAAACCTTTTTCTAGGGCTTTTTTGAGAACGAAGCGCGTCTGCGGCATCGGCCCCTCGTTGGCATCGACGATCAGGATACAACCGTCTACCATGCCTAGTACCCGTTCCACTTCGCCACCAAAGTCCGCGTGACCGGGAGTATCGACAATATTAATTAACGTATCTTTGTAACGAACGGCGGTATTTTTGGCGAGGATAGTGATTCCTCGTTCCCGTTCGAGGTCGTTGGAGTCCATGACGCAGGTGGGAACGTCTTCCCCCTCGCGAAAGATTCCCGACTGTTTGAGGAGTGCATCGACTAGGGTGGTTTTCCCGTGGTCAACGTGAGCGATGATAGCGACGTTACGAATGGGCAGTGACATACAATAGGGATTTAAGAGTCTAACGTTTATTTCTAGCAAGTAACGATTTTGTAATAATTCTAGCGCATCGTTGCCCGGCGCGAGGGAAGTTTATTTTTTATTTAGGATGGACTCGTTTAAACGAACTCCACTTTATATCGGGGTTCGGGAAGGGTTTTCGCGGTTCGATCGGGTTTCCCGGCTAGAATCCCCGATCGGGAACTACCGGCTTTTTCGCGTTTTTCTCGATAAGTTTTGTTACCGAACTCGGGGCTGAAGCGCTCGGTCATCGGGAGACCGTGCCATAATTACCCATGAGATAGCTTTGAGAATTTGTCGATCTATGAAAATCCTCCGATATCTGCAATGGTTAGCCGTGGGTTTATTTTTGTTCGTCAGCCTCGGTTTTTTTCTGGAACGATCGATCGCCCAAGATACGGAAAATAATCCCTGTTTCGAGACGATCGCGAGCGCGGACGAACTATTTCTCGCGGGGGAAAAGTCGGAAGCGCGAACGCTTTACCGTCAATGTAAACCCGATTTTCCCGAGAGTTCGGATAATGGAACCGAGGTTCCCCCTCCCGTTTACGATATCCAACAATTAGAGGGAGGTCATAAACTTTGGACGAACGCGCTCGACGGCATCGAATCGAATCTCGATAGCAAAATCTTTTTCAACCTCGTACCGTTAACCCAACGATACCCGCAATTTATTCCCGCTTCTTTAAAACTGGCGGATTTCTGTGTGAACGACTCGGAATTCTGCGAGCGATCGGCGCGGGAGGGACAGCCGAAAACGGCGAGCGAAGTGCTAGAGAGAGTGACCGAATTATATCCCGATAACGCCGATTTGGTCAAGAAAAAAATCGAATTACTCGCGCTAGAAGAGAAGTATTTAGAGGCGGCGATCGATGCCCGGCAGTTCTCGATCGTCTATAGCGATCGACCCGAAGCGGCGGAGTTCGTAGAAATCGCCGATAAATACCTCGGGAAATTTAAAGCTAAAATCAACGATCGATTGGTAGGACAGACCGTAGCCGGGGTGATTATCGGTGCTGGCGCGGGTTTCCTGAACGGCAATGTTTATCAAGGATTGTCCGGGCTACAAATGGTCGTCTTGATGTTACAGGGAGAAGCGAATTTCGGACGGGAAGCGGCAACGGCTTTAGCGAATAATTACATCGCGCGGGGAGAGTTAATCCAGGACGGGGAAGTTCTCGACTATATTCGCGGAATCGGCGATAAAATCACCCGGTTCATGGGTAGAAAAGATCTAGAATACGAGTATTACGTGGTGAAAGATGATAAATTGAATGCCTTCGCTTTACCGGGAGGAAAAGTATTTATCAACACGGGAGCGATTTTACAAACCAACTCGGAAGCGGAATTAGCCGGTTTATTAGGTCACGAAATTTCTCACGCGGTTCTCTCCCACGGATTTTTGCGGATCGCGGAATCTAGTTTACTGAATAACTTAAGTTTAGTCGTTCCTTTCCTCAATTATGTCTCTCCCCTGATCACCGCGCAATATAGTCAGGAAAACGAGCGACAGGCGGATATTCTAGGGACAAGAGTTCTTCCCCTCTCTAATTACGCGGCCGACGGACTATTAAATGTTATGGTCACGTTCAAAAAAATCTACGGTGACGCTCCCACGAATTACCTATCCACCCATCCCGCGCCCGTGGAAAGACTCCAGTATTTAGAGAAAATAATCCGGGATAATCGGTTCGATCGCTACGCCTACGAAGGAGTGAAAAAACACCAAAAAATCCAGCAAAAACTCCAAACAGATACCGAATAAATCTCCCGTCGGGTGGGTTACACCGTACTAACCCACCACCCCCGTCGAGAATTCCGAAAGATTTTGTCGGAAAATTCACGGATATTGTCATACATTCCTCGCCCTCAATTTCTCGATAACCAGGCGACCAGATCTTCCTCCCCGCTAAAATCGAGTAAATCCTCCCCGAGTTGTTCCAAACTCTCTACCGGTAGACCCCGAATCCGCTCGGCCACATCGGGCGATATTTCCCCGAAACGACGGGTAAGCTGGCGTAGAATCAAGATAGTTTCTCCTTCTTGCTTTCCGGCCGCTTTTCCTCTGGCCTCGCCTCTGGCTTCGCCTCGCGCGAGAATATCTTGATAGATCACGGATTCTTTCACGATTTCCTCCCGAAATAGATGTCGGATCAGATCTTTCCTCAATACTAAACCGGCGAGAATACTCGCGGCGGCGGCCGCGTTGCTTTTCTCCCGCCGTCTCTGTATCCCCTCCACTCGTTCCGCCACGTACCGCAGGATTTCCGCTCGATTTCCCGTTTTTCCGAGAGGCGCGAGCGGGAGTAATCCGGGGAATTCGAGCAATTCTTCGGAAGGGATCTCCCAGAGACGGACGACCTCGAATTCGTGACGGGTGTTCGGAAGGTGAAAAGAGGTTTGATAGACGAGTTCGGAACCGGTTTCCCGGAGATAGATCACCACCTGTCGCATGATTTTATTCGGGAAACGACGGTAGACCCTGGTTCGGTAATCGAGCATACGGAAGGGCATGGTCTCGTCGGGTTCCGTCTGGAATTCGAGATGTAGTACCACCTCGTCGGACTCCAGAAGTATTAAGGCATCGGCGCGGATGGGTTCGAGGGAGAGTTCCGAGGGGCTGAGGGCGGTTAACTCGATCGATTCTCCGAGTAGCCAAGAGGCGAAATCCCGGCTGTAGGTTTCGGCGAGAAATTTGCAGATATTATCGTACATTCTCGAATGACGGCGCGATGGGCGAGGTTAGCGGTGAAATCGCTCGCTTTCTAGATAAACGAGCGATAAGCTCCTCCTCCCCGTTACAATCGAGTCAATCCTTCCCGAATCGTTCCCAACTCTTTCGGGGTAGATGGAAATTTCAGAATCGACGATTTCCGGCGGGTTTCGCGGTGCTAACCTAACCCCGCGGTCTTCGGTTAGCCGTCCCCGACGCGCTCTTGAAGACGCTGACGGATGCGATCGAGATGTTGCCGATTATTCGCGGGTAATTGGGGACAGGGTAAATCCAAGTTCGGCCAGTTTTCCAGATCGTGACAGGGACAGACCATCGCTAGATATCCCGCGACTTTCATCGGGACGGGTAACTCGCACCGCGCGCAGGGATGGACATCCCAGGAGGGAGAGAGAAGATCTTGAATCGTTTGTTCGGTTCCTTCTAGATAGCAATCGCCGTTCGCGGGATCGAGAACCTCGCGCCAACAGTCTTCAAACTCGATCGAATAACGATCGCCGGAAAAGATCGGCGACGGGAGCAGGGCTTTCCGTCCGTTATCGACGATCACCCTCTTGCCCAGTTGAAACCAATGGGCGAGATATTGTTTAACGTGTGTCGGATCTGCCATAAATAATAGACGCTACCTCTCGCCTCGATCGCCTGTACCGTCCATCCTAACGCGCCCGATCGACATCCCTCCGTAGAATTTCGGATTAAATTCGGATTTCCCGCTCAAAAGCGGACGGGACGGATTCGGAACCGATCGCCTCGATCGCGCGATCGATGACATCGCACCCCTCCCCCACCGACTCGATCCGCGAGAAACGATCCCGCAATCCGGCCGCCCCGGCGAATCCCTTACAGTACCAGGACAGATGTTTGCGCGCCTGGAAAATCCCCCGTTGTCCCTTGTACTCCCATAGCCCCTGTAAATGCTCTTTAGCCAGGCTTAAAAGCTCCATAGAGGTCGGCGCGGCTAACTTTTCGCCTGTTTTGAGGTAATGATCGATCTCGCCCACGAGAACGGGATAACCGAGGGTTCCCCGCGAACACATCACCCCGTCCGCCCCGGTCGCTTCCAGACAGCGGATCGCCGATTCGAGATCGAAAATATCCCCGTTCGCGATCACCGGGATCGAGACCGTCTGTTTCACCCGGCGAATCCAGTCCCAACGAGCGGGGCCGGTGTATCCCTGCGCCCGCGTCCGCCCGTGAACCGTGATCATGGTCGCCCCCGCGTCCTCCATCCGTCGCGCGAAATCGAGAATCGTGATCTCCGCGTCACTCCATCCCAGCCGCGTTTTCACCGTCACGGGAACCCCCACCGCGCCGACCACCTCGCGGACGATCTGTTCGGCCACTTCCGGCTGTCGGAGGAGGGAGGAACCGCCGCCTTTGCGGGTGATTTTATTGACCGGACAGCCCATATTGATGTCGATCGTCATCGCCCCCTCGCCGACCGCCTTTCGCGCCGCCTCCGCCATAAAATCGGGACGACAATCGAACAGTTGAATACTCACCGGCTGTTCGTCGGGATCGATCTCCATCAGTTTCGGCAGGCGCTGGAGATGGTGGATCTCGGTCGCACTCACCATTTCCGTGTACATCATCGACACGGGCGCGAAACGTCTCACCAACCGCCGGAAAACGAGATCCGTGACCCCCGATAGCGGCGACTGGAAAACGCGGCTTTTGAGGGCGATCGAACCGATTTTTAACGGGTCCGAGAGATGGGGAAGAAGAGATCGCATGGAAAATAGTTAAAGGAAAGAAACGTTTTCGGGAACTCTAGAGAGGAAAGTATTACAGTGTCGGGATAGCCATCCTTCGTTGAAGAGCGTTTCAAGGAGTCGCGACCATGCCGTATCTATTTTTACTGCCCCTGTGTCTCGCCGTCGGGATGGTTTATCTGGCGCGGAACAGTAGTGACGAGATCGCCTATCTGTCCACTCTCGTCGCGGTGGGAAGTCTTCTGTTCAGTTTAATCCTCGCCCCGTGGGAGATCCAGTTACTGATCCTGATCGCCGTCGTGGCGATCGTTACCGTACTCTGGAAGCGATCGGGAGAGGAAGGAGAGGGAGCGATCGAGTCTCCCGTCGAGGAGACAACGGGAGAGAAAATCTATCGCGGAGTATCCTACACGGAGACCCCCGCGGAAGAAGTTCCCGAAATCGAAGTAGAGGGAAAATACCGGGGCGCGAGCGTGAAAATTAGCAACACTCGCTCGATCGCCGCCCCGATCCGTTCCTCGGCCTTAAAATACCGGGGGGCGAGCGTGGCCGGGGACGGGGAAACGGAATAGAGGTTATTCGGGGACTCGGATTAGCCCTTCGGAACGGAGGCAACCCTGATCCCAGCGACAGTTGGGGTTCACTTCCACCGGTTTCACCCGCGCCCAGATCTCGCCGTTGCTATCCGCGTAGAAACTATCGATCAGCGCGGCCACGCGGGTTCCGAATGGTTCGGTGATCTCGACGCGATCGCCCGGATTGAATACCTCACCGTTCGCGCCGGTCGCCTTCTCGATGACGGGAATTTCCGCTTTCGGGATCGGTTTGCGGATGGCGGGCCGGGGACGGGCCCCGAACGCGGGCACCTCGGGGGTAACCGGTTTCGCCACCTCGAAAACGGGCGGTTTTTCCGGGGGTTGTTCCAGGGGTTTTTCCGGCGGTTTCGGCGGAACCGCCGAGGTTCCTTTTTTGATAATTTGCAAGGGTTGAAGCGGGGGAGTGGCCGGGGGGGTCGGTTTCTTGGGTTCTTTGGGTTGTTCCGCGGCCGGTTCTTGGGGTTGTTTCGGAGTGCGTGGCATGGCAGGAAAGGCTAAGGGGCAAAGATTTTACTTACTGATTGTAGGGTAGAGAACGGGGTGTCCGAAAGCGCGCCCGGACACCTCGGGCGATTAGGGTCGGATCGATAGGCGACCCTGACAGAAAAAGGTTCGATCGATTAACCGGAAATCCTCGATTTCTACGTCCGTTCCCAGATCTAGGGTGAAGGGACACAGAGCGATCGACGACCGTTCGGGTAAACCTTCGAGATACCGGGGAATAACGGTCAACTTTCGCGAATTTTCTAATTGTAGATCGGCGGCGAGGGCGATCGAACTCCCGTTTTCGAGAATTCCCGAGACGCTAAAATAGCCGTCGTTTAACGTCGCTTTCGTCCACCGGGGTTTCTGATTTTTCACCCGATCGCGCGCGTCGGCCACGCCGTTTTCCTGTAAAAAGAGGATTAATAAATCGGTTAACGCGCCTTTGAGAAGGGGGGACCCGATCGAATCGTTTAACTTCGTCTCGTCGATTTTTACCTCGCCACTGACGCGGATCGGTTCCAAAAGCTGGAGGGGTTTGCCACGGAGAACCTGACCGATATTGAGGCGGATATTTTCCCCCTGAAGTTGTACCCGGCCTAAATGTAACCCCTGATAGATGGCGCTCTCGACTCCCAAGCGTACACCGGGAATATAACCGCGGAGGATCTGGCGATCGTGTCCCTGAATCTGCACGTCTAGATCCTCGATCTGTTCGACGCTCGATCGCAAAAATAAGCGCACCGCGGGAGACAGCACTTTGCTGATGATATCACTCTGCGTATTGACCCACATTATCGTTCACTCACACACACACATTTCCGTTCGATTGTAACGTCGATCGGGCGCGGCGGCGATCGGGATGTGTTACCCTATCGCTAAAAAAGTTCGCCCCCCGACTTCTATGACCGTATCCCCGCGCACCTGCCTCAACTACATCAACGGCACCTGGACGGCTTCTAGTAGTTATCGCGTCGCGGAAAGCCGCAACCCCGCGGACGATCGGGAGATAGTCGCTACCTTCCCCCTCTCCGATCGGAGCGATGTAGAGAGAGCGATCGGGGCGGCGCGGGAGGCTTATAAAGCGTGGCGTTTGGTTCCCGCGCCCGAACGAGCCGAATATCTCTACCGAACCGGCGAGATCATGGCGAAACGGAAGGAAGAACTCGCCGTGCTGATGACGCGGGAGATGGGCAAAACCCTGACGGAAACGGGGGGGGACGTGCAGGAGGGCATCGACTGCGCTTTTTACTACGCGGGGGAGGGACGGCGTTTATTCGGACAGACGACCCCATCGGAACTACGGAATAAGTTTGCCATGACGGTGCGCCAGTCGATCGGGGTGTGCGCGTTGATTACCCCGTGGAATTTCCCGGTGGCGATTCCCTGCTGGAAAGCTTTCCCGGCGCTCGTTTGCGGCAATACCATCATTCTCAAACCGGCGCGGGATACCCCGGCCTGCGCGACAGTTTTGGTGGAAATTCTCGAAGAAGCGGGATTTCCGCCCGGTGTGGTCAATTTACTCCACGGTTCCGGGCAGAGTGTCGGTCAAGCTCTCTGCGAGAGTCCGGGGGTGAACCTAGTTTCCTTTACCGGTTCCTCGGCGACGGGCGCGACGGTGGGGGAAATCTGCGGTCGCACCCATAAGCGGGTTTGTTTGGAAATGGGGGGGAAAAACGCCCAGATCGTCATGGATGACGCGGATCTCGACCTCGCGCTAGAGGGGGCGTTATGGGGCGCGTTCGGAACCACCGGGCAACGCTGTACGGCTACCAGTCGCTTATTGTTACACGAGAAAATTAAGGCGGAGTTCGTGGAAAGATTGCTTGACAAAACAAGGCAATTGTGTATCGGCTCGGGACTCGATCCGAACACGGATATCGGCCCGTTAGTGAATCGCCAGCAATTGGACAACGTTCGCCAATACATGGAGATCGCCAGGGGAGAAGGGGCGAAAGTGCTGATCGGTGGCGAAGTTCCCCAGGATAGCGGGCTAGAGTACGGTTATTTCTTTCAGCCGACAATTTTGGATGGTGTTACCCCGTCGATGCGGGTGGCGCGGGAGGAGATTTTCGGGCCGGTAGTTTCGGCGATCGAGGTGAAGTCTTTCGAGGAAGCGATCGAGATTCTAAATAACACTCCCTACGGGTTATCGTCTTCGATTTATACCCGCGACGTGAACCGCGCTTTTCAAGCGATACGCGATATCGAGGCGGGAATCACTTATATTAACGGCCCGACGATCGGCGCGGAGGTTCATTTACCTTTCGGGGGGGTGAAACAAACCGGTAACGGACATCGCGAGGCGGGAAGTGCGGTACTCGATGTGTTCTCGGAATGGAAAACGGTTTATGTCGATTTTTCCGGTCGTTTACAGAGAGCGCAGATCGATAATCGGGAGTAGTTCGGGGAGCGATCGGGAAATCCGTAGAATATTTCTAGGGGCCTGTTCTACGGATATATATCGTCATCGTCTCGATCGAGGGCGAGATACGGAAAAAATCCTTAAAAACGCCTCTATAGGGTTGTTATACGGATAAGATTGGTATAATGTATGGTTGGGAACAAAAGATTATGGATTGTATAGCAATCGCAAAAGGTGTCATTACAAATCTACGCAAGGAGCAACAGCCAAGCCCCGAAAGTGCTAATGTCTTTTGGAAGGGGATCTATATGACTTTTGATGAGGCGTGGGCTGTTATTCAAGCTTTTGAACAAGAGAAAGCGAGCTATCTGGAATGGCATCGAAATACTGAAACCGGGGCAGGAGTAACCGAGCTAGTATTCAGAGGCTTGAGTCAGGCCGCTCAAGGTGCCGGGAAAGGTTTAAAGCTTTTCATTCCTTTGGTTGGTGATGTAGTTGAGGGAGCGGCAAAGAACGTTGAGAATCTTGGTAGCCAAGTTGGTGAAGGAATTAGAGAGGTCAATGAGCAACGTCATCTACCCATATTTTCAGAACTTGATCAACAGATCCAGTCTCTTAAAGACGCAATTGAAAAAGTAGATAGGAGACCTAAAAACTAACTGAAAAATTCACGAGATACGGATTAGATTCTGTTTCTCGAACCGACCCGCGTTTATTATATGCTCTTGTCGATCAATGCCGATCTCGGGGTGTCGGGTTTCGTTTCTAATTGGGAGAGTTGTTTATAAAGCGCCAATTCAAATCTGAATTGCATCACGGTCTGATCCTACTCCATAGAATACCTCGAATGGGGTTCGATAGTCAAGACATTTTCGAGGACGATTGTTAATTAAGTTTACCACTCTTTGAACTTCTTCGGGCTTGACGATTTTCAAGTTCGTTCCCTTGGGAAAGAATTGTCTAATCAGACCGTTGGTATGCTCGTTCAATCCTCTCTCCCAAGAGTGATAAGGATGGGCGAAATAAATATCAACGTCTAATTTTCGGCTTAACTCTTGATGACCGCTAAACTCTTTTCCGTTGTCACAAGTGAAGGTTTTTCTTTTTTCTCCTGGAATCGCTTGGAAGAGTTCTTCCGTTACCCGATTAATTTCCCGTGCGGTTTTATCTTTGGCTAATCCCGCTACTAGGAATTTCGAGGCTTTATCTACATGAGTCACTAACACCCCGATATGATTCGCACCGATTACCGTGTCGCTCTCCCAATGTCCGATCTCGGTTTTCTCGTCGGCGATTGCCAGTCGGTTCTCGATTCCCACGCGCCCCGGAATCACTCCCCGCTTGCTTTTCGCCCCCCCTCGTCTCTTTCTTTTCCCTCGTCCCCGGCGTAAATACTCTCGATACTGGCCGCACCCCTGATAGTTCTCGTAGATCATCTTATAGATCGTCTCGTGAGAGATGGATTCTTTCCCGGACCAGGACAAACGGCCGGCTATTTGTTCGGGACTATGATAATCTTTCAGCCCTTTTTTCACCTCGTCGATCACCGTCTCGGTCACATTGGCAAAGGGATGTTTGGAGTTTTTTCTTCGCTCCTCACTCTTTCCTTGTGCCGTGTCGGGTAGATAGACCCCGAGCTCACTTTGATTTCTTCGGAGTTCTCGAGAGATCGTACTTTGACTGCATCCGAGCAATATCGCCATCTGTCGTTGAGATAAACTTCCCTCTTGATGTAATTGGTAGAGTCGATTTCTTGGCTCTATGGTAAGATGTTGGTGGCTCATTTTCGGATTTGATCTAGTGTTGTTAATGATCAGACAGTACCTGATGAGCCTTTTTCTGTCAACTCTTGAGGTTGATGCGTTTCATTTTTGAATTGGCGAAGGCTTGGAGAGTTTATCGCTCAAGATCGATCGAATTGGCCCCAGAAGATTCTTCGTGTTCGACTCGTGGGATAAAATGGGAAGGTACTCTACATCCAGTGAGCGCGAAGTTTGGACGGAAGAGGGTATATGAACGATAATCTGAAAATTGGCGATATTATTAAGCTGAACGATAATCTTGCCGTGATCGTCGCGATGGCGGGAGATTGTATCGATGACCAAATAGTTCCGGACGAACACGTCGCCTTGTGGTATGGCGGCATAAACCAAGAGAAAGACAACGAAGTATGGACGGTTCCCGGCGAGTATTGCCATAAAGTAGAAACGGTTCGTGTCCGTCACTAAACTTTCGACGGGTAAAAAAACACCCGAAAGGAAACCCGAAAATTTACTGGAAAATTAACGAGATACGGGTTTCGTTTCGTTCCTCGAACCGACCCGAGTTTATGATATGCTCTTGTCGATCGATGCCGATCTCGTGGTGTCGGGTTTCGTTCCTAACCGGGAGAGTTGTTGATAAAGACTTTGAAAGTCTACGGTTCGGGATCGATCGATAATCTATATAAAATCCTAACCCCCGAATAACGGGTTAGATAGCGTTACCCATCCAACCCGATCGAATCCTAGCGCATCGTCACGAACTCCTCGGCCGCGCTGGGGTGAATTCCTACCGTCGCGTCGAAATCCGCCTTTCTCGCGCCCATTTTCACCGCGATCGCGACTCCCTGAATGATTTCCGCCGCGTGATCCCCGACCATGTGCGCGCCTAACACCCGATCGCTCTCGATATGTACCACTAATTTCATCAGGGTTTTATCCTCCCTGCCGGGTAAAACATTATATCCGGGACGGAATTTCGATCGATAGATTTTAATCGCGTTTTCCCCGTATTTAACCCGCGCTTCGGCTTCCGTCAATCCCACCGTAGCCGCTTCCGGAGTGGTGAAAACCGCCGAGGGAATATTTTCGTAACTCATCACCCGCGATTTTCCGCCGAAAACCGTATCCGCGAAGGCGCGTCCCTCGTTAATCGCCACGGGAGTCAGATTCACTTTATCGGTGCAATCTCCCACCGCGTAGATGTGCGGTTCGCTAGTTTGGCTGTACTCGTTGACGGCGATCGCCCCGTTTTTCACCTCCACGTTAACATTCTCCAGTCCCAGATTCTCCAACTTGGGAACCCGTCCGGTAGCCGCCAAACCCACCGCGTCCACGAGGACGATTTCCGAACTTTCCGGGTGTTGAATAGAGACTTTTAAGCCGTCGGACGTTTTTTCGATCGAGGTAGGAAAACTCTTCGGCATCAGTTTAATTCCCTGCCGGATCATTTCCGCCTGGATCTCGTCGCGGATATCCTCGTCAAAACCCCGTAAAATCTTATCGCTCCGGATTAACTGCGTCACTTCCGTCCCCAATCCGTGCATCATACACGCGAATTCTACCCCGATATAACCCGCGCCGAGAACGAGAATCCGTTTCGGTTGTTCCGGTAGGTGGAACATGGCATCGGAAACCATCGTGTACTCGATCCCCGGAATATCCGGTTTGACGGGATATCCCCCGACGGCGATGAGAATTTTATCGGCCGTTATCTTTTTATCCCCGGCCTCGATCGTGTGGGAATCGAGAAAACGGGCGATCGCGGGGAAAACTTCGACTTTAGAATTATCTAACATCCGTTCGTAAACACCGTTCAGACGCGCCACATCCCCGTTGACGTTGGCGATCAATTTCTGCCAATTTAAATGACTCTCTACCGGACTCCAGCCGTATCCTTCCGCGTCTTTAAATAACTGCGGGAAGCGGGAAGAATAGACCATCAATTTTTTCGGGATACAGCCGCGATTGACGCAGGTTCCCCCCAGTCGATCGAACTCCGCCAATCCCACTCTAGCCCCGTATTCCGCGGCCCGGCGCGCCGTAGCGATGCCCCCCGATCCGCCGCCGATAACAAATAGATCGTAATCGTAACTCATAAATGACGTTCCTCTGCTAAATTAAGTGAAAATCGCCCGCCTACACCGGTTGAATCCATGCTATCGCGTTTCTCGATCTTCCCTCTGTTCCTGTTCGCGTTTACCCTGTTCCCGTCCCCGAAACCGGTCGTCGCGGATACTCCCCCTTCGCGGTTTATCTGTCCATCGGAGCTAGAAACGGGGATCGATCGAATCCTACAAAGGGAAGAGTTTACCCGTTCCTACTGGGGAATCCTCATCCAACCCCTTCATTCTAATCAGTCCCTCTACCGACGGAACGAGAATAAATTCTTTATCCCGGCTTCTAACGCCAAATTATTAACTACCGCCGCCGCTTTACAGGCTTTTCCCCCCGATTATCGGATAAAAACGCCCGTTCTCGCCCGAGGGAACGCGCCGAATCTGGAAACCCTCACCGTCGTGGGAAAAGGCGATCCTACCCTCACCACCGAGAAACTGCAAACCCTCGCGCGACAGTTGAAAGATCGCGGCATCCGACAGATCGATCGATTACAGGTAGACGATAGCTTTTTTCCCCGATCGAATCTCAATAAAACGTGGGAATGGGAAGATATCTTTTTCTATTATGCCGTCGCGCCCTCTAGCCTGACGCTCAACGAGAACGCGGTCAAACTGGAAGTTTCCCCGACCCGCGTGGGGCAACCGATATCGCTACAATGGTCGGATACTCTCGCCGCACGGCAGTGGTCGATCGAGAACCGCGCTACCACCGCGCCCGCTGGAACCCCGAATACTCTGGAAATAAAAGGAAATCTCGGCGATTCCCGTTTAATTATCACCGGTTCGCTGGCGATCGACGCGAAAGATGATTTCTCGATCGCCATCCCCGATCCGACCCGTTATTTCCTCGATCGCTGGCGGGAGATCCTACAGGACGAGGGAATTACCGTCAAAAGCGCGGGAATTACCCCGGAACCCGTCGGCGAAGAAATTACGTCGATCGAATCCGATCCTATATCACAAATCGTTCAAAGAGTCAATACCGAAAGTCATAATTTCTTCGCCGAAACCCTCCTGCAATTAATCGGGGGAACGGAGGGAGTGAAAGAACGTTTAACCGGTTTAGGGATTAATAGCGACGGGTACAGCCTTCAGGACGGTTCCGGACTCTCGCGGCAGAACCTCACCACCCCCGAAACCCTCGTCCGCGCCCTGCAACTTTTCGAGAAGAATGCTACCTATCGCGATTCCCTAGCGATCGCTGGAGTGAGGGGAACTTTAGCGGGAAGATTTCAAAATACACCGATTCAGGGAAGACTACAGGGGAAAACCGGCACATTATCGGGAGTGGTATCCCTCTCCGGCTATCTAGAAAATCCGAATTACGATTCGATCGCTTTTAGTATTCTCGTCAATCATAGCGATCGACCGGCGACGATTACCAGAAACGGCATCGACGAGATTATCCTACTCTTGGGAAGATTAAAACGCTGTTAAGGGGAGTAGAGGAGTGGGGAGAAAAGCGGAAAGCTTCCTGTCTCCCACCTTCTCCTAAATCCCGCAGGAACGCGAGCGGGTGAGTTGGAGGACGATCGAATCGATCGATTTCACCAGCGCCTGCCCGGAAACACTACTATTATTGGCGAGAATGCTGAAAACCATCACGCCTTCATCCGGATGGATCAGATAACCGGAAAGCGCCCGGACTCCCCAGAGAGTGCCGGTTTTCGCGTACACGGTGCCGGTCGCGGTCGTGTTCCGCATCCGGTTTTTCAGGGTTCCACTGATGCCCGCGACCGGTAGGGAAGCGTAAAACGTGTCCCGATTGGGAGAAAAATACATGGCGCGGAGGATTTCCACGAGAGCGCGGGGAGTGGTCACGTTCTTTCTCGATAAACCCGAACCGTCCGATAAACGATAACTATTGGGATCGATGCCCATTTGGGAGAGGAGAGATCGCACGCTTCGGAAACCGCCGATGAATTTAAATAAAGTATCGGCGTAGACGTTATTACTGTGTTGATTGGTAATATTCACCCAATCGCGGAGGGTTTTATTGCGGATGGCCGCTTCGGGATTCATGGCCTGTAGCGCGGCGGCCGTGGTAAATATTTTCGTGTTCGAGGCCGGGATAAAATACCGGTCGGCGTTATGGCTATAGTAAACCGTTTTCCGATCGAGCGACTCGACGAGAATCCCCCATTGATTCGGGGAGCGTTCGATCGAGCGGGCGATACTATCCCCGACGAATTCCGTACAGACGCGAGGGGCGTTATTATCCGGGGGGGGAACGTAAAGTTCTATAACATCGGATTGACGGATCGGGTTCGGGTGAGTGGAGAGATCCATCTCGTTCGCAACGCCCGGCCGCGCCAGAGCGAGCGTCGCCATACCGACGATCACGAGAGGATTCAAGCACCGGGAAAACTGTTTCATGCTGTTATTACGGGTAAGCGTCTGAGTCGAGGAGCGAGTTCGCCCTATTGTACCAGTTCGCGCTTCGGTATAATGGTTATCGATCTCACAAATTAAACCTGAATATTCCCGTTTTCTGACATCCAAGAGCGAATTTTCAGCCATAAAGGGGCTTTATCCGGGGCCGATCGAGACCGGACGCTCTGATAGCATTCGTAGGCGTGATTGAGACGCGCGGTAATCTCGGTGGCGTTGGGGTGGGAATTGCGATCGGGATGCCAGTAACGCAGGAGGGTTTTATAAGCGATCTCCACGCGAGAATCGGGAGTTAACGGGGTAATTCCCAAAATTCTCCACCAATCCGGCGAGGGATCGCCGACGAGCAGTACGGCGAGCGATCGATCCGAGGGATAGAGAATCGTGGCGATAAACTCCCAACTCGCCCCGTAACAGACACGGTACACGGCTTTTAATCGCTCTTTCCCCAATCTTTGACAGGCTTGTAAGTGCCATTGCCGGAACTCCTCGCGGGCTTTTCGGTGCGTTCGGAAATCCCGCTCGGCGAACCTGCCCTTGCCTACCCTGTCCGCGAGAACGGCGAGATTGTTCCCGCGCTCGATCGCCCGGAGATCGAGATAGGGATGGTAAAACGGATCTCGACCGCCGGCGAGGGTTTCCAGGATTTCTTTGACGTGACCGGTCGCGGGGGGAAGACTCAACAGCCAGTTCAACTCCGGACACACCCGATCGACCTCCGGCTTATCGCGCCACTGCCAGTAATCGATATCGACGCGGGCGAGGGAGTTCCGATAGTAATCGTGCCACAACCGGGGGACGATACAGGCGATCGGCGTGGCGAGCGGGGTGGCGAGCGGGTAGGATTGACCGGTTAAGGCGCTTTCCGGCGCGTCTTCGAGAAGACAGGCGAGATGATAGGCGGGATGGCGACGGGGCTGTTTTCTGGGGGTAATAAACCAGAAAGCGGCCAGGATCAAGGAAACGTACAGCAGGATGGATAGAAATCGATCCGCCACGATGGTTAGCGTCGGGTAAAGTTACTCGCTACTTTATACCATTTGAGGGATGACAAAAGGGAGGGAGTGGGGAGGTGAGGGAGGTGAGGGATGAGGGAGATAGGGAAGGTGAGAGATTATTAAAGATAATCGATCTCCTGCCTCCTGACTCCTGACTCCTGACTCCTGCCTCCTGACTCCTGACTCCTGACTCCCGCCCCCTCTTAACTCTGCCAGAGCCTTTCTAGGACGGTTTCCGGTTTGATATCGGCGACTTTCGCGGTGGGGGAGAGGATTTTCACGAAACGATCGTCGGTGGGTAGCAACTCGATCGAAGAGGGAGCGAGAAGGGCGATCGTCGGGGTTCCTACCGCCACGGCTAACTGTAGGGGAACACTATCGGTGGATAACAGGATATTCCCCCCGGCGATCATCGCCGCCATTTTGCCGATATCCGCGGTTCGCGAGATCTTGAGACCGCCCACTTTCTGGCTTAACGCGGCGACCCAGGATTCCTCGCTAGTCCCCTCGATGGCGACGAGCGGTAAACTCGGTTGTTTCCCCTGAATCTCTTGGAGGATTTTCGCCCAAGCGTCGATCGGGTAAACCGTCTCGGTTCCTTGAGAGGCCAGCAGATCGCTCCCTCCCCCGTAGACGAGAATATAGCCGCTATCCTTGATATCGAGGCGTTTTTGTTCCATTTCCGCCCAATCGATATCTTCTTTTTTCAGGGTGACTTGGAGCGGGGGACGGGGCGAGGCAATCTTTAACGCCGCGACGAGATCGTGATAGATATCGGCCAGATAGCCGGACGTTTTGCGGGGGACGGAATTGGAGAGGAACCAGCTTCCGTCTTTTCGGTAGCCGACGCGGACGGGGATACCGTTAAGCCAGAGTAGGAGACCGACAGGGCCGCGACCGGAGAGATCGAGCGCGATCTCGTACTCGCGATCGCGGATCACCCCGAGTAGATTGAGATAGTCCGCCAATCCGTATCGATCCTGATAGTCGAATAAAAGAATTTCCTTAACGTTCGGACAAACACGATAGGCGGCCTTCGCTCGCGGCTCGACGAGGACATCGATCGACGCTTTCGGATAGGTTCGCTGGAGGGTTTCTAGGGTGGGAAAAAACAGAAGTTGATCGCTAATTCCCCCCGGTACAAGGGTTAATACTCGCATCTTATCTGGCTAGACCTGAATCGATCAGCTTAATTCTAGCAGTGTCCCCGAACATCCCATCCAGAATGTCAGGAAGAATTCACGAGTCCCCCGCGGATTCCCGGAAAAACCCTCTAACTTTCATCAGAACGTGACCTAAACGGTTCTTTCCCGTCCCGTCCGCCCCGCACCCCCAGTAGTAATCGATCGGCGAATTCTCGATCAATAATTCCTCTCCCGTCACTAGCAAAATTTCTCGAATCTCGCCATGAATTGTAAACTTTCTTAATACGCCCCGGTACATGATTTCTTCTTTCACCGTTTCCCAATCGGGACGGAGGGGATAGAGGCGCTGTCTTCCCATCTCGGCCGCCTCTCTCGGCGTTTTCGCCAGTCGGATCGCTTCCCCGTAGGGATGGCCGGGATATTTGGCCGCCTGGAAGTAATGCTCGCTCGTCGGCCACCAGAATCCGTCGAGATCGAAGCCGTGACGGGAAAAGTTGGAAAAACACCCGTAAGGTTTCTCGTGAATGCTATAAAAGAAAATAGTCATTTCGATCGCTCGCCCCCAAGTTATATGCCACGCACTCAAAAGAACGATAATTTTATCGATAAAAGTTTTACCGTGATGGCGGACATTATCCTCAAGGTACTGCCCGCGAATAAAAAAGCCAAAGAGGCTTTCGTCTATTATCGCGATGGGATGTCGGCGCAGGCGGACGGGGAATACGCCGAGGCACTGGATAACTACTACGAGGCGTTGAAATTAGAGGAAGATCCCAACGATCGCAGTTATATTCTCTATAATATCGGCATTATTCACGCCAGTAACGGCGAACACGAGAAAGCCCTGGACTACTACGAGCAAGCGATCGATCTCAACCCCCGAATGCCCTCGGCCTTGAATAATATCGCCGTGATCTACCATTATCAGGGCGAGAGAGCCAGGGAGGAAGGAAAAGAGGCGGAAGCGGAAGCGCTCTACGATAAAGCGGCGGAATACTGGAAACAGGCGATCCGACTCGCCCCGAATAACTACATCGAGGCGCAGAACTGGCTGAAAATCACCGGTCGATCGGAAATCGACGTGTTTTTCTAGATCGCCGAATCCCCCCCTATCCACCCGTAACCCTCGAAACCTTCGTGAAACCTCTTGCACCATTCGTTGTTGAGGGTCTAAAAACTTCAAAAATGAGAATTTTACAAGATAAATGGGGTTTCTGAGAGATTTTTAGCCTTAAAATTCTTTAGTCTTCCTCCTGACTCCTGACTCCTGACTCCCTAACCACCCGACAATTCTTGAATTCCACGAGAGGTCTATGATCGATCGAGCCACCGTCCAGAAAATCGCCCACCTAGCCCGTTTAGAAATCACCCCCCAGGAAGAAGAACGCTTTACCGGACAATTGAGCGGGATTCTCGACTATTTCGAGCAGTTGAGCGAATTAGATACCGAAAACGTGCCGCCGACGACTCGGGCTATTGAAATCAGCAATATTACCCGCGCCGATCGCGCCCGCGTCTATAGCGAGCGCGAGGAATTATTGCGGGAATCCCCCGAACCGGAAGGCGACTATTTTCGGGTTCCCCGGATTCTCAACACCGACGAGGAAGGCTAGAACGCGAGACCGGAAAAGAAGCGGCCGATACGGCGATCGAGAAATTATCTGCTATCTTGGTCTATGATCGCCGTACTGTTGGAGGCAATAAGCATGGTCGCGTCTCAAGATGTCCTTTCCTTTCCCGGTTTTTCGGGAGATTCGTCCACCCCGACCGAAATTAGACCGTGGGGATCGTTTACCACTCTAGAAGAAGGGCCGGGATACAAGATCAAGCGGATTGAAGTGAATCCGGGCCATCGTCTTAGCTTACAGATGCACTACCATCGTAGCGAACACTGGATCGTGGTCTCGGGAACGGCGAAAGTCACCTGCGGCGATCGGGAGGAAACCTTGGGCGCGAATCAGTCTACCTACGTGCCGCAGTGTACCGCTCACCGTCTGGAAAATCCCGGCGTGATCAAATTAGTGTTAATCGAAGTGCAAAACGGGGAATATTTAGGAGAGGACGATATCGTTCGCTTTCAAGATGACTACGCTCGCCATAAAGCTTGAGCGGGTTTCGGGTTCCTAGGATAGTCAACTCCCGAACACGACCTGATTTCTCGCCCCGGCGATAGCGATCCCTGTCAGTTCCTTGAAAAGCCCACTTTTGAACGGATGGCGAGAATCAGGTCATCATGCCTACCTATAGATGTAAACGATGCGGTAACGAGATTACCCTGTCTATCAAGCCCGGTCAATGCGAGTTTTGCGGTAGTACCCAATTCAAGCCAGTCGGTCAAAATAGCTCGAAATTCGTCACTCCCGATAGCGAGGATCTTTCCGATAAAAAGAGTCCCCCCCCGTCGCCAACCCGTATCGCCCGCTCCCCGAAAACAACGCTTTCCGATGATTCCCTCATCTCCAAGCTGGCGACCCCCGCGAAAATTCCCCCTTCCCCTCCCCCCGAAGTACCGATTTATTCTAGCCCGCCCCCGCGCGGTATCCCCCCGCGCCCCCCTTCGCCGGCCCGGAAAGCTTTCTTCCCGAAACTCCCGATCGCCTTACTGGTCAAGTTTTTTCTCTTCCTCGGGATCTGCGGTCTCGGGGCGGGAGGCTACGCGTTCTGGCGATCGCTATTCGATACGAGCGAGTTTCAAAAAACGATTTTACAGGAAACGTTCGATCGGCCTCGATCGTGGGCTTTAACGGATAACGCCTCGTTCCAGAAGGGGGGACTGTACCAACGACAGGTTCGCCGCAACCATTTCGGGGCCTCGATCTGGATGGGAAAAAGTTTTCAAGACGTGGATTTCTCGGCGGACGCGACGAAAACCTCCGGACCGAACGATATTCCCTACGGGTTGATCACCCGGATCAACACCAAAAACGATCAGAAATTTTATTATCTCTTCATCAACGGTCAGGGCAATTTTGTCATGGGGAAACATGACAAGGATCAATGGCTCCATCGGGTGGGATGGGAGAAACACGAGGCCATCAAAACCGGGAGCCGTCGCAATCGTCTCCGGATCGTGACGAAAGGGAATCTCGTGATCGGTTTTGTCAACGGTCAGCAAGTGGGGAGTTTTTGGGATAGCGATTATCGATCGGGCCGGGTCGCGCTTTTCTCGATGCGGGGACGCGGCGATCGGGTGAGCGTTTATTTCGATAACGTGTTATTAAAAGAGAGAGTTCCCAAAAAATCGGGCAAGTAGGCGATATAGCACTCGTCTTTCCACTTTCAACGGCAATATCGCTCGATAGTAACAATCTTACCTAAAAAAATGCTAGAAAAGCGCGCCGGAGGCCGGGGGAGCGAGAAGGAATCCGGGACGGCCGCTTTTCCGCGAAACTGGATGGTAACGATGAAAATCTTGCCATTCCCCGCGAGATCGAGCGGTGGGGAGTGAATTTCCCCCGGCGAGCGTGTGAGAAGTGATCGGTAGTTCTCGCCGGGGGAAAAGATGTGTTCCTTTGCTGGATGACTTCTATCATAGGCACCCCATTTGTCAGGACTATCGCGGCGAGATGTCAATGCCGTGACGGGAGGGGAAAATCCGAGCCACGAGCCGCGTCGATCGGATTCCGCGGTCGATCGGGGAACGATTCGCCGTGGTTTTTTCCGGGGAGGTTTCCCGCGCCGATCGAGTTCGAGCGCGAGCGTAAAAAATGAAAAAAAATGCGGTAAGAGCGAGTCGTGGGGTCGGTATGTACGCCCTCTCGACTTTCTCGAACCGCGGGTAGACGCTTAACGATGAAATTTTTTAGTATCGCTCTAGTGACAGGGGTTTATTAATGTTTCACCTCGCTATTGGAAGGTTGGCTCCGATGAGCGGTGGTATTCGAGGGTTTCTTACTAGAATGCTGTTGGGTTACGGGTTTTTTCGAGTGGCTACTTTTGACTCCGGTTACGGGTTTTTTCGAGGAGCTACTTTTAACTCCGGTAGTGGGTTTCTTCGAGGAGCTACTTTTAACTCCGGTAGCGGGTTTCTTCGAGGTCGTCATCTCCGATTTCGTGGCGGTACCGGGAGATGATTTCGCTCCGGTCGCCGCGGTGGCGGGAAGGTTAATCGCCAGAGAACCGAGCGCGAGAGCCGTTAACATTCCGAAGACGATTTTTTTCACGGTTTGAATCTCCTAAATAGGGTAAATAGGGTCAGTTTGGAGCGAATTGACGCGAAGGAGAGTGTTATAAGCGATTCGGTTAATCTCGTCGGTGGAAATTAAAGTATTCCTTGACTGGATTACCTTCACGATAGGGATCGAATATGTCGCGACTATCGCCGTCCCGTGACAATCCCGTGACAATCTGGAAGTTTTTTTTCGATGGTATTCCCGAAAACTATAGCAAAAAGTCTATGCGAGGGGCGCGGGGCGATCGAGACGGCCGGTGAACTCGCTTTCTTTCCCCCGGAAAGCCGATTTCTCGCGGAATTCAAAAATTGGCGCGTGGTTCAGGAGCCGGGAGTTGGGAGTCAGGAGGAATAATAAAGAATTTTATCGCTATAAATCTCGAAAAAACCTCATTTATATGGTATAAATCTGATTTTTGTAGTTTTTAGACCCTCGCGAACGAATCGCGTGAGAGGTCTGGCTTTCGTTCCCCCGATCGAACTCTATCGCGTGGATAGTCTTCGGAAAGAGAGACGCTTCGCGATCGAGCGCTCCCGACTCTAATCGGGAGAATCGATCGGGGATTTTTCACACCCGTTCGCGACGGTAACTAGGGAACGGTTTAGCGTTCCGTTGCTGTTCGAGAATCCCGATCGAACCGGGGTTCTTCGAGAAAAATTCTGTCGGGAAATTTCGCTTGCTTGAAGGGAGTTTACAGGAAAGTACAGATTCCCATTATATAAATAATGGTATGTCAAGTCGTCGGTTTTGTCAAGCCCTTTTCTCCTTATCCCCGTCTTCTTAGAGTCCGGTTTCGGGAGATTCGCGAGCGCCACGTCCCGCGAACCCCTAACATATCCTTAACGCCGATGAACCGGTCGGGAACTACCTGTATGATTGGAGAGGACAGCGATGAAAGCGAACCCCCAGCGAGAGATCAAGTAAAATTTCAGTTTTTTTCTATGGATAATCTGCAACTCTGGCAACGTTACCAAGATTGGTTATACTATCACCCCGGACTCGAACTGTATCTCGACGTGAGCCGCGTCCGCTTCGATAACGCTTTCGTCGAAACCCTCGCCCCCAAGTTCGATCGGGCCTTCCGCGCTCTAGAAGCGTTAGAGAAAGGAGCGATCGCCAATCCCGACGAACAGCGCATGGTCGGCCACTACTGGCTTCGCGCCCCCGAACTCGCCCCGAACGACCAACTTCGCGCCGAGATTACCGAGCCTCTATTACAGATTAAAGATTTTGTCCGAAAAATTCACGCGGGAGAGATAAAACCGCCGGATCGAGAGAAATTCACCACCATTCTCTCCGTCGGTATCGGCGGTTCGGCGCTGGGCCCGCAATTTGTCGCCGAAGCGCTCGCCCCGGATGTCCCGCCGATGGAGATTCACTTTATCGATAATACCGATCCGGCGGGGATCGATCGGGTTCTCGAACACCTGGATCTCGCCACCACCCTCGTCATTATCACCAGCAAATCCGGCGGCACCCCCGAAACCCGTAACGGGATGTTAGAAGTGCGTCACGCCTACGAGAAACAGGGGCTAGACTTCCCGAAACACGCCGTCGCCGTCACCATGCCGGGGAGCAAGATGGACGAGTACGCGCGCGACTGGTTAACCCGTTTCCCCATGCAGGATTGGGTGGGGGGACGTACTTCCGAACTTTCCGCCGTCGGTCTCCTTCCGGCATCGCTACAGGGAATCGACATCGACGCGATGTTAGCCGGCGCGAGGGAAATGGATATCGCCACCCGCGTCCACGATTTGAAAACCAATCCTTCCGCCCTTCTCGCCCTCGCGTGGTATTACGAGGGCAACGGCAAAGGCGAGAAAGATATGGTCATTCTCCCCTACAAAGACAGCCTCTATCTTTTCAGCCGCTACCTACAGCAATTGGTGATGGAATCGTTGGGTAAAGAAAAAGATCTCGACGGTAACACCGTTTATCAGGGTATCGCCGTCTACGGGAATAAGGGTTCGACCGACCAACACGCTTACGTCCAACAACTGCGCGAGGGGGTTCCCAATTTCTTCGCCACCTTTATCGAGGTTCTCGAAGACCGCCGGGGAGAATCTATAGACGTGGAACCGGGCGCGACCTCGGGCGATTTTCTCTCCGGACTGCTACAGGGAACCCGACAGGCACTGTACGAGAATCACCGGGATTCGATTACCATCACGATTCCCGAGGTCACGCCGCGTCACGTCGGCGCGTTAATCGCCCTCTACGAGCGCGCGGTGAGTATTTACGCGAGTTTGGTCAATATTAACGCCTACCATCAGCCAGGAGTGGAAGCCGGGAAAAAAGCGGCCGCCTCCGTCCTCGATTTACAACGGCAGATTGTCGGGATTCTGCAAGAATCGGGAAATCCGCTCGATCTGAACGCGCTGGCGGCAAAAGCGGGGGCGAGCGATCGCGTCGAGGCGATCTATAAAATCGTCCGCCATCTCGATGCGAATCATCGGGGGGTGAAAGTGGAGGGAGATTTCGGTAAACCCGATACGTTACAAATTTCCGCCCGATAACCGTAGGGTGGGCCGAGTCCCACCTTACAATAGATCTCCGCGCGGAATTCAAAAATTGTCTTGTGGTTAGGGAGTCAGGAGGAAGAAGAAAGAATATTATAAATATTTTTTTAGACCATACTTATTTATCGTCTATAATTCCAGTTTTTGATTTTTTGAGAGCATCGAAAATGAATTGTGCAAGAGGTCTAATAGTCAACTAGAGTTAAGGAGCTTCACGAGGTAAATTTAGGTACTCTCCCATGTCAAAAGCTCGATACACGGATGAAGAAATTCGATCGATCCTCGCGCGAGAGGCGGGGCAAGAACTGGAAAAACTCGCTCCCGATTACCCGATCTATGTTTCGGGAACCGAGAAAACGATTCGCTTCGGAGACTTACCCGTTTCCGAACAGGAATCCCTTCGGCAAGCTTTAGAGAGACAGGCGAGGGGCGAAATCGTCAAGCTCGAATTATAGAGAATATGGCTTACAATTTATGGCTATCTTTACAAGCTAGGGATTTTCTTCTGTTTTTACAAAATAGCGAATTTTCTGTCTATAGAGGGATAACAGAAAGATTATAAAAAATCGCGACGGAAAGAGAAAATTTTATAACGGGTCAACCCGATCGGCTCGAAACTTTTTCGGTCAATAATTTCAAGGTTTATTATCGGGTCTCTCACCGATTACAGGCGATCGACGCGATCGAGATTGTCGAGTTACCTTAAACTTTCGGCTCGTTTCAGATTACCGTCAGAGAGCCATCGATCGACTGTCGAGCGAGAACCTTTACCGGAAAAACAATCGCGTTCGAGGGCGAAATCGTCAATACTCTTCCCGAAACCGATTCTATAACCGAGTTTTTATCGCTCGGATACTCTCCAGATTAGCCATCGGTGTAGACGTACAGACTAGATTTCGCGAACCGGTATTATAATCGGTTGAAGCCGTATCATCCGAGTTGTATCCCGATGACTTTTTCGCTCCTGTCCCGTGTCTGGCGACAAATCGGTAAAAAAATTCCTCTACTCTGGTTTCTCGCCTCCTTGATCGCCGTCCTGTTATCTCCCGGGCTTTCAATCGCTTTTTCCCAACCGGCCGATCCCGATATCCGGGGGGTTTGGATCACCACCAACGATACCGAGATCCTGCTCGAACGCGACAAACGGGATCGGGCGATCGAGGATTTATCCAAGCTTAACTTTAACGCCGTCTATCCGGTGGTTTGGAATTCCGGCTACGCGCTCTATCCCAGCGAGGTGGCGAAACGGGAAGGAATTCAGCCCTTCGTTCCCACGGGATCGAAGGGGGAAGACGCGCTGAAGGAATTGATCGATCGCTCTCGGGAGAAGGGATTACGGGCGATTCCCTGGTTTGAATTCGGTTTTATGGCCCCTCCCACGTCCGAAATGGCGATGAAACACCCCGGCTGGCTGACGCGCAAACGCGACGGAACGACCACTTGGGTAGGGGCGGCCGGCGAGGTCGTCTGGTTGAATCCTTTCCGGCCGGAAGTGCAGAATTTTATTAGCGAGTTGGTTTTAGAGGTGGCGAGACAGTACGATATCGACGGGATTCAATTCGACGATCATCTCAGTCTTCCCAACGAATTCGGCTACGATGATTTTACTGTCGCTCTCTACCAGCAAGAAACTCAGAAAACGCCGCCCGCGAACCCTAGAGATCCCGAATGGACGCGCTGGAGGGCCGATAAAATTACCGCGTTCGTCGCCAACCTCAATCAAGCGCTCAAAGCGATTAAACCGAACGCGCGTTTCTCGATCGCTCCCAATCCTTACGAGTTCGCCTATAACGGACATTTACAAGATTGGCTCGGTTGGGTGCGCCAGGGGTTAGTCGATGAACTGATCGTGCAGGTGTATCGCCCCGATATGGCGGGTTTTCTCAAACAACTCGATCGACCGGAAATTCAGGAAACCCAGCAGAGAATCCCCACGGGGATCGGGGTATTAAGCGGTTTGAGAACCCGACCGATCGAGCTACCGTTCATTCAAGAAAAGGTGACGGCCGCGCGATCTCGCGGGTTGGGAATTATTTTCTTTTTCTACGAGAGTCTCTGGAATCGGGCGCCGGAATCGATCGGCGAACGACAGGCGGCGATCGGCGCGATGTTCTCTCAACCGATCGCGCCGCGAGTCCCGATGGTCGAAAACACCCCGATCGCGACCGATCCCGGAGCGCGCCCCGCGGAAAAACCTATCCAAAATTATTTAGCCCCGGACGGTATCGAGATCCCGGTGATCCCCCCTCCCGCAGGTCCGACGCGATAGTTCGTTCGCGTCATTCAACCAATGTACAATTTTATCGCGTCAACTCAAATCTGAATTGGCGTATTTTTTATGATTTGCCCTTCAGATAATTGGAATTTTTTGCTGACTATCGAATTGGATTTTCAGGCTTCTTCAATAGAGATAATATTTTCTAGTGTATTGATGAGTTCTGGTAAAGCTAGTTGCACGGTATCCCAAATCACTTCTAGGTCTAGCTCGTCATATTCATGAACGAGACGATTTCGCATCCCGATAATTTTCGGCCAAGGAATAGCCGGAATCGCGGTCTGTGTTTCCATAGAAATTCTACGGGCGGCCTCGCCAATAATTTCCAGTTTTCGAGTGACCGCGGCCTGACGCATCAAGTCGAGTTCAAAGGCTTCTCGATCGATCCCGGCTACAAAGTCTCTCGCTAACCTCGCGGAGTCGAGCATATCTTGCAAATAATTCAGTTCACGAGGTAGCATAAATCACTTGAGCGGATTCAAGAATGGCTTTACGGCGTAAATAGTTACGACTACGTTCGATGCCTCGACGACTAACTAGATCGACATCTCTTTGAAAGACATTCTTAATATCTTCTTCCATATCAACCCAATCGAACAGTGTCCAGTGAGCGTCTTCGGCGAAGGAAACCAAGACATCAATATCACTGCTTTCCGGACGAAAATCCTCTCGTAATACCGAGCCGAACAAAGCTAGTTCGGTGATTTTCCACCGTTGGCAGAATTCGGCGAGCTTTTGGGGTTCGATCGGGATTTGAATCGTTTGAATACTTTGCATAATATTAAACCAATTTACAATGTTATGGTTTCGATCGACTCCAGCGACTTTTTTCATCCCGCTTAGGTGGTAAACTAACCACTTCTCTACCGTTTTCCGCCTGTCTTTTTTGCCAGTTCGCGAACATTGCGTCTAAATCATAGTTAAAAGAGTTAGCGTGTTCTTCTCGATATTTATGAATTTCCTCTAGAACTTCATCTTGCCACATGGTTACATTTTCAGTGTTTTTATAGTTTTAAACTGTTTTGTAGGAACTTATGTATCCTGACCGATCAATGATTGTTCTAAATGTCTATTTAAATTTCTTTATACATCAGAATCCGAGATCGGTAGGGCGACATTTGCATAAGCAATAATTAAAGTTTT
This sequence comes from Pannus brasiliensis CCIBt3594, assembly GCF_036688125.1. Taxonomy (NCBI): domain Bacteria; kingdom Bacillati; phylum Cyanobacteriota; class Cyanophyceae; order Chroococcales; family Microcystaceae; genus Pannus; species Pannus brasiliensis. The sequence goes on from NZ_JBAFSM010000001.1 coordinate 58,310, forward strand.
AATAAATTCATCATCGGAATTAAGCATTTCTTGAATTTTCTCGTTAGGTTGCATTGAAATACTTATTAAATTGGCATAAATTGACTGTAGTTTATTTGATGAAAAATCCTGTTGAAATGTTACGTCCAAATAGGTTGCCGCAATTTTTTCCCAAACTTTTAATTCATTATAAGGATAGAACTCTCTTTGAAAATTTTCAATAAATAGTTCTAGTGATGAGTGCATAACCTTTTCTAATGCTTGATAAACTATCTTGGCTCTTATAAGTAAATCTTCTGGAAGGCTTGAATGACGTATAGGACTGGGAACAAGTTTACTTAGATCAATATATTCCCATCTTCCATCACTCTTTGAATTCAGCCATGCTATATATCTTGTTAAATTATTGAAAATATCAGGTCGGATTACTTTAAGCAAGTTCAAGGCAATTTCTGAAAGGCTCTTTTTAGAGGTGTCTAGAGCAACTTTGTCCGCGAGTGGTGGGCTTACTCGCTCGATTTCTTGACGACTAATATCATGCCATAAAGGTAAAACTACTTTACTTTTTCCGATTTCTCTAGTAAGTAAGCTGCGAAGTTCATATTTAGTCCAACCTTTACTAAAGAATGAGCGACTTAACACAACAACCCCAAATTTAGAGTTTGCTAGTCCTTCATCAATTGACTCCAGCAAGCTATCACCAACCTCTAGAGTAAATATATCCAACCAAACATTCAGACCGAACGCCATCAGTATTTCTGCCAGAGGTTTAGCCACGGCTTCTTTGTCTTCTGAAGCGTGAGAAATGAAAGCATCGTAGGTATCGCTCATTTAGTTTAACCTCGAAAACTCGGAGTTTATCGAACATCAGTTCTACAAGCTACCTCTTAAATATAACCCTAAAACAGTAGAGACACACCGAAGTGTGCCTCTAGCCGTGTGAAAATGACTATACATATATCATTTCTTCTGTCAAGGTTTGCCGTGATTCGCCCCGTGTCTCATCCGATCGAGTTTCTGCTGGACCTTCGCGTCGAGGGAATGCATTAAAAAACGACCCCTAGCGGTTTGTCGGGATCGTTGATAGTCTCGAATTTTGCGGCCGGACAGGTCTACTTCCGCTTCCAGGCGTTGCGCGGAGATACATTCCGCCCCGTAACCCATTACCGTCAGTTTTTGGGCGTTATCGGAAGTGGCGACGATAATGCGCGAAAAATCCGTTCCCCGTTCGCGCCAGAAGTCCGCGCAGGTTTTTTCGATATAGGTGTCCGCGGTTTGGGCGTGGGCGGTAAAGTAAACCCAGAGATGGGGCGTGTATTGCTCTTGCGCGCCGGGGGTGTCCTGATAGTAGGAATCGAAAACGATCCGCGTCTGACAGCCCTGGTGGTGACTGTAACTAACGAGTGCCTCGATGAGCTTGTTCCTCGCCGGTTCCAGGCCGTGACGATCGCGCGTTTTTTTCAGGGACGACCAGGCGCCGATGATATTGTAGCCATCAACTAGCAGTAGAGAACGATAAAGAGGTGTATTCATGGTAGGGAGAGGGTATAAAAGGCATTGGAATCATCTAACCAGAGCGAATATTTTCAAATTTTAACAAAGGTTTTAGGATTCTCCCTCGGTATTTTTCAAGAGACGATCCTTTAAAGCGATCGGATCGCCCTTGGCGACGACCTTTCCCCCTTCGAGCAGGAACGCGCCGTCGCTATAATCAAGCTCGTCCAAACGGTGCGTGACCCAGAGCGCGGTAATATTTCGGCTCTTAACCAGTTTTCGCACCTGAGAGACCAATTCTAACTGTGTGTCCGCGTCTAACAGCGCGGTCGGTTCGTCGAGTAACAAAACCTCGCAGTGACGGGCTAACGCTCCCGCGATCGCGATTCTCTGCTTCTGTCCGCCACTGAGCGCGTAAATCGGTCGCCGCTCCAACTCCAGTAAATTGACCGCGGCGAGCGATTCCCGCACCCGCTCGCGGATTTCGGCGGGGGATAGTTTTTCCTTGACCAATCCGAAAGCCACGTCCGCGCCGACAGTGGGCATAACTAGCTGGTGATCCGGGTTTTGGAACACGAAACCGAGGGGGCTGGAGATCGAGATCGTGCCGGACGCGGGGGCTAATAATCCCGCGAGAAGCCGTAAAAGCGTGGATTTACCGCTCCCGTTCGTTCCCAACAACATCCAGAATTCCCCGGTGGGAACCTCTAGGGAACAGTGATCCAAGACCGGTTTCCCGCTCGGCCAGTTAAAACATAGATCCTTGACCTCGATCGCCATCGCCGGTTACTCTGCCGTCAGCGTGACGAATCCGGGGACTCTACCGGCCGAGGCGGCGCCCGATTTCTGGGAGACGATCACGGCGGTAATCTGGTCGCTGAACAGGGCGACTTTTTTATCGGTCTGCTTCTCGCAGGTCAACTCCAGTAGTTCCGGGGTGGGGGACTTCATGGCGTTGATAATGGTTTGATACAGTGCTTCCGCCGCGTCCGCTTCTTTGCGTTGGACGGAAATGCCGATGGGAGAGAGTTTCAGCGTGATATCGATCGAGTACATAAGCGACGTTCCCTGTCATTACAAGCGAGTCCAAAACCATTGTATCCGGTGCTACCTCTCGATCGACGTTTCCCGTCCCGAAAGATTTTCAGATTTTTTTTAGACTTCCCCGGAAACTTCCGGTCATTTTCCCTACTATAGTGTAAGTTAAGAAAAGTAAAGATTTCTCACAATCCGCCCCCCCATCTGCATTTATACTTAGAGGGAAGGGCGGCCTGTCAGAACATCAGCCCTTATATCATTTTCGGAGAAAACTCCCATGACCATAGCAGTCGGACGCGCCCCGGAAAGAGGGTGGTTTGATGTAGTAGACGACTGGCTCAAAAGAGACCGCTTCGTCTTCATCGGCTGGTCGGGTTTACTACTCTTCCCCTGCGCCTACCTGGCCCTGGGGGGATGGTTAACCGGAACCACCTTCGTCACCTCCTGGTACACCCACGGGTTAGCCAGTTCCTACCTGGAAGGCGGCAACTTCCTCACCGTAGCCGTATCCAGCCCCGCCGATGCCTTCGGACACTCCCTCCTGTTCCTGTGGGGACCCGAAGCGCAAGGTAACTTCACCCGCTGGTGTCAGATTGGCGGTCTCTGGCCGTTTGTCGCCCTCCACGGAGCTTTCGGACTGATCGGCTTCATGCTGAGACAGTTCGAGATCTCCCGTCTGGTCGGCATCCGTCCCTACAACGCCATCGCGTTCAGCGGCCCGATTTCCGTATTCGTCAGCGTGTTCCTGATGTACCCGCTCGGACAATCGAGTTGGTTCTTCGCCCCCAGCTTCGGGGTGGCGGGAATCTTCCGCTTCATCCTGTTCCTGCAAGGGTTCCATAACTGGACGCTGAACCCCTTCCACATGATGGGGGTAGCCGGTATCCTCGGCGGCGCGTTACTGTGCGCCATTCACGGGGCGACGGTAGAAAACACCCTGTTCGAGGACGGCGAGGGTTCCAACACCTTCCGCGCCTTCGAGCCGACCCAAGCGGAAGAAACCTACTCGATGGTAACGGCGAACCGTTTCTGGTCGCAGATTTTCGGGATCGCTTTCTCGAACAAACGCTGGTTACACTTCTTCATGCTCTTCGTCCCCGTGACGGGATTGTGGATGAGTTCCGTCGGTATTGTCGGGTTAGCGCTGAACCTGCGGGCTTATGACTTCGTATCTCAGGAATTGAGAGCGGCGGAAGACCCCGAATTCGAGACTTTCTACACGAAAAACATTCTACTGAACGAGGGTCTGAGAGCTTGGATGGCTCCTCAAGATCAACCCCACGAAAACTTTACATTCCCCGAAGAAGTATTACCGCGCGGTAACGCTCTGTAAGGACGGTAAAAAGTACGAGGGAAGGGTGATTCGATTACCCTTCTCTTTTTTTAAATCGCGGTGACGAATTATCGTAAAATTTTAGATACTCGATTAACAAAAAAATGGTACTTAATTTTGATAGTTTAGGCGAGAAAACCCTGAATAAGATCGCAGAGATGGCGTTATCGTCGCGGATGGAAAAAGCCGATCGCCTGACGGTACGGGTGAAAACCGACCCGAATCTTCTGGCTCAGGGAATGTTAGAATCGCTGGCGATCGACGGACGGGGATTGGTGATGAATCCTTCCCTCCAGATGCAGGAAATGCGGATCGATCTCGACACGATCGCCGTCAGTCCTTTTAAAGCTTTGATGGGAAATATTCAGTTAACCCGTCCCAGTCAGGGAACGATTTACGTGGTTTTGAACGAAGCCGATATCGAGACCGCCTATCGATCGAGTTCCCTACCGCGAAAACGGATCGAGGGAGTAACCTGTCACGTTCGATCGAACGGTCAAATTAGCGTTCGATTACAGGTTCGATCGCTCCCGTCCGGCGATCGGGAAACCCTCGATTTTATCGTCACCCCGAAAATGAGCGGGGAAACCGTTACAGCGGACATCACCGGATTAGAAGAAATTCCCTCGGAATTTGCGGGCGAGATCGTCAACAGAACGCGGGAGATCTTTCACCTGAAAAACTTTGAAATCGACGGGATATCGCTATCGATCGAGCGCGTCGGCATCGAGGAAGGAAAAGTAACCTTACAGGGACGCGCCGGAATCACGCGTTTTCCCACGCGATAAGGACGGAGAGAGCGAGAGAAATTCAATATCGATCTCGTTATCGGGAAAATCGCTGTAAGATTTATATCCGAAGAGATCGATTCTATAAACCATGCTACGAAAAGCTTTTTTCTGGATTCTGCCCGTATTGATTATCGCCCCCTCGATCGCCGAGGAAGCCGTCGCCAGAACCTCTCGCGTTACCTGCGAGAGTGTCCGGGGGAAAACCACCCGTTGCCCCGTGGACGCGCGCCGGGGAAGTCAGATCCGACTCGTCCGTAACCGTTCCGATACGCCCTGCGACGGGAATTGGGAGTTTCGGAACGGGAGTATCGTGGTTAGAAACGGTTGTCGCGGTGATTTCGAGGTGCGAACCGATGGCGGCGGCGACAATTGGGAGGAGGACTTCAGTGGCGATCGCTATCGGGAATTCCGCAATGTCCCTGAAATCGGTAGATTTATCGTCGATCGACGCAGTTATTACGATAGCCGCCGGATTCGGGAGTTCGACGCGATCGTGAACGGGAGTCGCGAGCGTTGGTGGGCGAACTGTCGTAGCGGCGATGAACTCGGTACGGGAAGCCGTCGCGCCCCCGAAAATCGCCAGACCCGGAGAATCGTCGATTTCGTCTGTGACGATAGTTTTTGAGCGATCGCCCCCGGCGTTCCAATCGATAGCGTGAAAAAAGAGGACGATCGAGATCGTCCCCTTTTTTTATTTCACGAGATGCACGGTAATAAGAATAAAGATTACATCAGACCTAACTGGGCGAGGATGCCTTTGCCGGTTAACAATTCGGTAGCGACACCGATCACGAAACCGAGCATGGCTAAACGTCCGTTCCAGTTTTCAGCGAAGGCGGTGAAACCGAGTTTGCTTTCTTGCTTTTCCATGATGCTAACCTTCCTAGAGTATAAATGCAGTTAAGTCAAGCGCTTATCCCTAAATGTAACGCAATTTTTAAACTATCGCAACATTTAGTTACATTATTTTTCTCTATACTCGGCATTGAGAAAAATAATCGGCGATCGATTCCCGGCGGTCACTCGATAAACGCTTCCAACGTCGCCACCACCGATCCGGCCAGCGCGTCGAGATCGTATCCCCCCTCCAACCCGAAGACGATCGGGCGATCGAGCGTCTGTAAATACTTGGCGAACACCCCGTAATCGCTGGGCTGGAGGGAAATTCCCGCGAGCGGATCGGCCTCGTTCGCGTCGTACCCCGCGCTGACGATCAGCAGATCCGGCTGGAAATCCCGCAGAAACGGCAATATTTTCGCCTCGAAAGCGGTCTGATAATCCGAGAGCGCGCTACCCGACGGTAGGGGAATATTGAGAACATTCCCGTGACCGCCCGTTTCCGTGGCCCTGCCCGTCCCCGGATAATTGGGGTACTCGTGCAGGGAGCAATAGGCGATCCGCGGGTCATTTTCCACGATATCCTGCGTTCCGTTGCCGTGATGCACGTCCCAATCGATAATCGCCACTTTTTTCACCCGTTTATCCTCTAGGGCGTAGAAAGCGGCCAGCGCGGCGTTAGAAAACAGACAGAAACCCATCCCCCGATTCGAGGTCGCGTGATGGCCGGGGGGACGCGCGAGGACGAAAGCCGGATCGGGGCCGGATAGCGCCAGATCGACCCCATCGAACCAGGCCGCGACCGCCAGTAACGCCACCTCGTAACTTTTCGGCGATACGGGGGTGTCCGCGTCCAACATTCCCCCACCCCGCGCGGCGATCCTCCGCAGGCGATCGATATAATCCCGATCGTGTACCCGTTCGATAAAAGTTATCACCTCGTCGCGGATCTCGATCGGCGTGGGTTTGTGCCATCGCAGGCGATCGGCCCGGGGGATCTCCCGCAAGGCGCTGACGATCGCCGTCAACCGCGCCGGCTTTTCGGGATGGAAAGATCCCGTATCGTGATCGAGAAATTCATCGGAATAGATAATCGAGATCATAAGATTTGAGGTAGGGGTGAGATTTTACCGCCCTCGAAGGATTCAGAAATTCGGGAGAATCAAGCGATATGTTCGAGGGATTTGAAAAATTTCGCGTTAATGCCAACGGAATCGAGATTAACGGGGTCAAAGGAGGCGAGGGCTATCCCGTCCTACTCCTCCACGGCTACCCGCAAACGCGCGCCATGTGGCACAAGATCGCGCCGCGTCTGGCGGAGAATTTTACCGTCATCGCCAGCGATCTCCGCGGCTACGGGGATAGCGCTAAACCCTTACCGGATAGCGATTCTAGTAACTATTCTAAGCGAGCGATGGCCCGCGATCAGGTGGAGTTGATGCGACATTTCGGGTACGAGGAATTTTATCTGGTCGGTCACGATCGGGGGGCGAGGGTTTCCCACCGTCTCGCGCTCGATTTTCCCGATCGGGTCAAAAAACTCGTTTTACTCGATATAGCCCCCACGCTGGCGATGTACGAGTTCACGGATAAGACGTTCGCGAGTGCCTACTATCACTGGTTTTTCCTCATCCAGCCCGCCTCTTTCCCGGAAACTCTGATCGAGGCCAATCCCGACTATTATCTAGAACACTGTCTGAAAAGCTGGGGAAAGGATTTTTCGGCGTTTACCGAGGAGGCATTAGGGGAATACCGGCGTTGTTTTCGCGTTCGAGCGACGATAGCGGCTACCTGTGCCGATTATCGGGCCTCGGCGACGATCGATCTGGAGGACGATCGCCGGGATCTCGATCGGAAGATTTCCTGTCCCCTGCTCGTTTTATGGGGGAAAAAGGGCGTGATCGAGCGACAGTACGATGTTCTCGGGTTGTGGGGGGAGAGGGCGATCGAGGTGACGGGGAAAGCGATCGAGAGCGGGCATTTCCTACCGGAAGAAGCGGCCGGGGAAACTTCGAGCGAGATCTCCGCTTTTTTAAGCGTCCCGTGAAACTCCCGTTACCTCGATCGAGAGTTTACTAGAATCGGGAGTATCGACAATCTAAGATTTTTTTATCGATAATCATTCGGGGAATTTTCGATAATTTTTAGAGATATACGAACCTGTTATCACTTGTTTACAATGAGTCAATATTCTTTCATTATTCCAATCTATAACGAGGAAGAAACGATCCCGGAAATGTATCGCCGGGTTAGTGCTGTCATGGACAACTTAGAGGATTCTGTAGAATTAATTCTCGTCAACGATGGTAGTCACGATCGATCCCTGTCATTACTGCGAGAACTGAAAGAAAAAGATCCGAGAGTTTGTTATATTAGTCTCGCCCGCAATTTCGGTCATCAAGCGGCGGTAACGGCCGGACTCAATTTCGCGAGGGGTGAGGCGATTATCGTTCTCGACGCGGATCTGCAAGACCCGCCGGAACTGATTCCCGCGATGATCGATCGCTGGCGGGAGGGCTATCAAGTGGTCTACGCGCGCAGAACGAAACGGAAAAAAGAAAGATGGTTTAAAAAGTTGACCGCCCACGTTTTCTATCGACTTCTCAAACGGTTAGCCGATGTGGATATTCCCGAGGATACCGGCGATTTTTGCCTGATGGATCGTCGGGTAGTGGAGGTATTAAACACCATGCCCGAACGCAATCGCTACATTCGAGGATTGCGCGCCTGGATCGGTTTCCAACAAACCGCCGTCAAGTTCGAGCGAGATCCCCGGTTCGCGGGAGAGGTAAAATACACGTTTCGGAAATCCCTGTCTCTAGCGATCGATAGCCTCGTTTCCTTCTCGAAAATTCCCCTCCGCTTCTCGACCTATCTAGGACTTTTTTCGGCCTCGATCGCGCTGTTCATGGCCTTACTGGTTCTCTACTGGCGGTTACAACAACCCCACTCTCCCGTCACCGGTCTAGCCACAATTTTGATCGCCGTATTTTTCTTAGGTTCGGTACAGTTGATCAGTATCGGCATACTCGGAGAATACATCGGGCGAATTTACGAGGAAGTTAAAGGCAGACCGATCTACACGATCGCCGAGATCGCCGGTTGGGAAACGAACCCTACAATTAAAAGCCCTTGACAATCCCCCGTCGTACCATTTCTTTCCGACCGGCGCGAGCGCGACGTTCCCGCGAGATCGGAGCGATTCGTGCTATTCTAGAAAATGCTGTCTTTACAGGTTCTATCTTCTTCCAGAAACCATTATGGCGAAAAAATCCATGATCGAGCGCGAGAAAAAGCGCGATCTTCTCCGAGAAAAATACGCGGCGAAACGCGCGGAACTGAAAGAACAATTCCGCACGGCCGAAGATTTTGAAGAAAAACTAGCGATTCACCAACAATTGCAGGAACTCCCCCGCAACAGTTCCCCCGTCCGTCACCGCAACCGTTGCAAAGTGACCGGCAGACCCCGAGGCTACTATCGCGATTTCGGCCTCTCGCGGAACGTTTTACGGGAATGGGCCCACCAGGGATTACTGCCCGGTGTGGTCAAATCTAGCTGGTAGTCTCGGAACTGCCCCCCTCGTGTAGAGACGTGATTCCAGCGTCTCTATTGTTGTATACGGATTCATTGGTGTAAGCGAAATTCAAGATCGAAAAACAATGCCCCTACAACTGCAATACGATAAAATCAACTGGAACGATCCCGAATTAATCGAGACTTTAAAACGTTACCGCGAGACGATCGACTCGTCCTCTCCTCTCGTCAAAAGTATCGATAAAGCTTTCACTCCCGAAGAAAAAATCGCCCGACAGAAAGCCTATTTTGCGGTTCTTGAAAAGTATAAAGTTTAAGCTTTTAGCGGTCAGCTTTCAGCTAGAAACCGTAAGCTTTCCCGCGATGATTAGTAACCATACATTCGCTGAAATCCCGATAATATTGTAGGGACGCAAGGCTTGCGACCGGTCGATTTTACGGTTATCCGCTCTCATCCTTCAGCCAGACGATGGCTCGAAGCGGAAAGCTTACGAAAAAAGTATCCTAGGCTACGGGTTATCGTTCTAACTCTAAAGAAATCCCCAAGATTTCGCCCGTTACTCCCGAAGAAACGATATAAAATTAGCGAAGCGGTTATCGTCCCCTCGCGAGAGTGTTATGAACGTCACCAATTTATCGGAACTCGAAGCATTAATCCAACGGGTTAAGACAGCGCAAAACCAATTCGCCACCTACTCCCAAGAACAAGTCGATCGCATTTTCAAAAAAGCGGCGCTCGCGGCCAACGCGGCCCGGATTCCCCTCGCCAAACTCGCCGTTCAAGAAACGGGAATGGGCGTGATCGAGGATAAAGTTATCAAAAATCATTTCGCTTCCGAGATTATTTACAACAAATACAAAAACGAGAAAACCTGTGGCGTGATCGAGGAGGATAAATCCTTCGGATTGCAGAAAATCGCCGAACCCGTGGGCATTCTCGCGGGGATCGTACCCACTACAAATCCCACCTCCACCGCCATTTTTAAAGCCCTGATCGCCCTGAAAACCCGTAACGGGATTATTTTTTCCCCCCACCCCAGAGCGAAAAACTGCACGATCGAGGCGGCCCGGATCGTTCTCAACGCCGCGGTCGAGGCCGGCGCTCCCGAGGACATCATCGGCTGGATCTCCGAACCCTCGGTCGAACTGTCCCGATCGCTCATGCAACACCCCAGCGTTAATCTGATCCTCGCCACCGGCGGGCCGGGCATGGTCAAGGCCGCCTACTCTTCCGGGCGACCCTCCCTAGGAGTCGGCGCGGGCAACACTCCCGCCCTGATCGACGAGACCGCCCATATCAAAATGGCCGTTTCCTCGATTATCCTCAGTAAAACCTTCGATAACGGCATGATTTGCGCCTCGGAACAGTCGGTGATCGTCGTGGATAGTATTTACGAGGAAGTGCGACAGGAATTCATCGATCGGGGGGCGTATCTTCTCGACCCCGAGGAACGAGTGAAAGTGGCGAATTTACTCATTGTAGACGGTCACATCAATCCCGATGTGGTCGGTCAGCCGGTCACGAAACTCGCGGAAATGGCCGGCTTTTCCGTCCCCGAATCGACAAGGCTATTAATCGGCGAAGTGGAAAATATCGGCCTCGATGAACCCTTTTCCTACGAGAAACTATCGCCGATCCTCGCCATGTACCGCGCCGAAAACTTCGACGATGGCGTGAAAAAAGCCGAAAAACTGGTACTTTTCGCCGGTCGGGGTCATACCGCCGTACTCTACACCTCGCCCTCCAACCGCGACCATATCAAACGCTTCGAGTCCGCGGTGGAAACGGCGCGGGTACTCATTAATACTCCCTCATCCCAGGGAGCGATCGGCGATATCTACAATTTCCGTCTCGATCCCAGTCTCACCCTCGGTTGCGGCACTTGGGGCGGGAATTCCATCAGCGAGAACGTCGAACCCAGCCATCTGCTCAATATCAAAACCGTCGCCGAACGCCGGGAAAATATGCTCTGGTTCCGGATTCCCCCGAAAGTGTACTTTAAATACGGGGCGCTCCCGATCGCTATCCGGGAGTTAGCCGGAAAACAGCGCGCTTTCATCGTCACCGATAAACCCCTCTTCGATCTCGGTGTTACCAAACAGTTAGAGGAGGTTTTAGAGGAAATCGGCATGAAAACCGCGATTTTCTACGATGTAGAACCCGATCCCTCCCTGGAAACCGTCGAACGGGGTTTAAGCGTGATGAACACCTTTAACCCGGACGTGATTATCGCCATCGGTGGCGGTTCCCCGATGGACGCGGCGAAAATCATGTGGTTACTGTACGAACACCCGGAAATCGAGTTTGAAGGGTTGGCGATGCGCTTCATGGACATCCGCAAACGGGTGTACGAACTGCCCCCCCTCGGCGCGAAAGCCTTGATGGTAGCCATTCCCACCACCTCGGGGACGGGTTCGGAAGTGACTCCCTTCGCCGTCGTCACCGATCGCCGGAACAATATTAAATACCCCCTCGCCGATTACGCGCTGACTCCCAGCATGGCGATCGTCGATCCCGAACTGGTGCTGAATATGCCGAAAAAACTGACCGCTTACGGGGGAATCGACGCGTTAACCCACGCCCTCGAAGCCTACGTCTCGGTTTTAGCCTCGGAGTACACCAACGCTCTCGCCCAAGACGCGATCCGACTGCTGTTTAAATATCTCCCGAGTTCTTACCAAAACGGGGCGAACGACCCGAAAGCGCGCGAAAAAGTCCATTACGCCGCGACGATGGCGGGAATGGCCTTCGCGAACGGTTTTCTCGGCATCTGTCACTCGATGGCGCACCAATTGGGCGCGGCGTTTCATATTCCCCACGGACTGGCGAACGCGTTGATGATCTCCCACGTCATCCTCTACAACGCCACCGACGCGCCGTTCAAACAGGCGACTTTCTCCCAATATAAATATCCGAACGTGAAATGGCGGTACGCGCGGATCGCGAATTCTCTCGGTTTGGGAGGGGAGACGGAGACGGAAAGCGTGGAACGATTGGTACTGGCGATCGAATCCCTCAAACGCGAGTTAGATATTCCCTCTAGTATCAAGGAAGTGATTCCCGAAAGCGAGGCGGAATTCATGGCCAAATTAGAAAGTATCGCCGATCAAGCCTTCGACGATCAGTGTACGGGATCGAATCCCCGTTACCCGTTGATCGAGGATTTGAAAACGCTTTTAATTCAGGCCTATCACGGTACTTTACCGTTACAGGTCGCGGTCAACGGACACGGAAATGTCAGCCTCGCGGATCTGAAATTAGACCCGCAACCGTTGGTATTGTAGGAGGCAGGAGGCAGAAGGCAGGGGGCAGGAGGTGAGCGCGCCCGCGTTTATGAACGGATGAGCTATGATTAGCGATAAGCTTTCACCTTCTGTACCCTCATGAATCCGACCGATCGACAGGCACAAGGACTTTATCGCATCTGTTATCGTTTGACCAACGCTATTTATCCGGGATGGCAGTATCGATCGATAGAGTTAGTTAGACTGGATGAAAGAACGGGAAATCTATATGTATTAGCCGAAGATTTAGATTTTGAAATCAAACCATCCGGGGGATACGAACCATGAAACCGATCGATTATAATACTCTCGATTTAGACGAACTCAGACAATATGTATTAGCCCATCGCGAGGATACGCGAGCGTTTTACACCTATATCGATCGATCGAAACAGGCAGGACGAATGATCGGTATCGATTTAGAGGATAGTCGTTGGGAAGAGAAAATGATCGATCGAATCCGGGAAAAATAAGGATCGATCTCGGCTCGTTTAGGCTAGGATTAAGTCCGCGTGAGCCGTCTGTCATTTAAATCGCGTAAAAAAGCAAAGCAACTTTCGGGATCTCGGATTAGACTCTTTCCGAATAATAATCTTTCTGAAAAATTCATTTCACCGCATCGAAAATACTCCTGGCTTATCTTCTAATTGCCATTTGATCCAATTGGGGTATTTCTGATAATAGACGTTCGGATAAGAACATAACATTTCCACGATGTACCATTCTAGCATTGGAATAGCAAAGGACAAATCGAGGAGAGAGTAAATTGTCTATAGCTCTTCTATCCTCCTCACTATGATATTCCAAGTAAAGAATATCGATATTCGGAAAATAGCTTTCCAGATCTGCCAGGATAGGAACCTCGCAACCTTCAGTATCAATTTTGACCAGGCATCGCCGACCACTCAGAATGTCTTTTAACTCGGCGGATGCGGATTTGATTTGGGCTAATTCAAAATTGCCGCTTACCTCGACACTTGGATAAAGAGAATTTTGCAAACATTGAGCGTTGCCGATATAAAGTTTCGCCGTATAAGATTCATTGCTCAAGCCAATATTAAAATTTTTGATCCTTTTTAAAAAACTCGTATTTTTCTGTAAGTAAACAAAGTTTGACGGGGACGGTTCGTAACAGAAACAATCTATATCGGGATAAACTTTCGTAAAGAATAAAGCCGAAGCGCCGATATTCGCTCCTATATCAATAATACAGTCTGGCTTGAAATGAGAGCTTAAAATAGGATAGTCATGGCCCGATAAAATATTAGAAATATGCCACGCGGCATTCGCGTAATCGGGAAAACAGACATCGATCACGCTACTACCGTGTTCGATAGCTAGATTGCCTTCTCTAATTGCCTGATTCATAGCTTGACCTCCAGCTTCTATTTATAGAAAATCAGAGCGTTATAGATTCTTGAATAATTTAATTGGGAATGTAAGGTTTAGTTTGTCAGCGAGATATCGAGTGTAAGTGGTCGAACATTAACTCGGTCTAAATACAACGAGTAGAGGTCTCACCGAGCGAGATTTCTATGCTGGATAGAACGCTCGAATTATACAGAAATTATGTTCGATCGCTTAATTCTAACATCACCAGTTAGAGCCATGATAGCAGATCGCTCCTAGCAAAGCAATCTTTCTTCTCCGGTAAAGTTCTGGGAGGGTGCGTTAATAAAAGGTAACGCACCGTATCGATCCCGATTCCCACTATCCCACCGTTACAAACGTTTTTTCCTCGACTCTCGCGGGTTTCCGTACCGGGGTGCGGCAGTAAATTTCCGCGGAATTATTGGGACTCTCGATTAGTTTTACTTTATCGAGTTCCGCCCCGATCGCCCGAATCGGTTCCTGTAATAATTGAGCGATATGCAGGGCGATATTTTCCGCGGTCGGCACCACTTCCGCGAAATAGGGAATATCTTTATTCAAAAACGTGTGATCGAACGGTTCGACCACCAGATCGTCGATAATTCGCTGTAAATCGCCCAGATCGACGATCATCCCGGTGCGCGGGTCGATCTCGCCGAAAACGGTCACTTCCAGATGGTAATTATGCCCGTGGCCGTTGACTCGCGCGCACTTGCCGTAAATCTCCGAATTTTGCTCTAAAGTTAACTCCGGTAACGCCAGACGATGGGCGGCGCTAAAATGGGTTTTGACGCTTAAGGTTGCTTCCATATCGTTTCCTTGATATTCTGCCCACAGTTCGGGATGTTCAAAAAGTTGAATATTGACGAGGGGTAAATGGGGACTTAATCTCTGCCAGATTACCCGCGCGATATTTTCCGCCGTCGGTAAAGTATCGCGGAATTCGGGCCAGACATCGTTGAGATGGGAATAATCGAGTTGTTCCGTCACCACCCGTTGAATCACGCGTTTGACGGTGGAAAGATCCTCGACCATGCCGTAGCGATCGAGTTCCTTGTATAAAGAGACGTATAGCTCGTAATTGTGTCCGTGGCCGGGAAAACGGGTTCCCGCCCCGAAACGCCGCTGATTTTCCGCCTCATCGAGTTCGGGTAGCCAATAACGATGGCTGGCGAAAAATCGCGCTCGACGGTGAATGATGCAATCCATAGAAAGCGCGCGCTCGTTAATTTTGTAAAGTTACGTTAAGATCCGCTCTCTCTAGGATAAACCGGTTTCGCTCCTCGCGGTCGGAGGAGTCAGGAGTCAGGAGACAGGAGGCAGGAGGCAGGAGGCAGGAGACAGGAGACAGGAGACAGGAGGGGGAAGAAGAAGTAAAGAGCTTTTAAAAAGTCAAAAAAATACCGTTTTCAAAAAATATTCCTGAAAATATAAGTTTAAAGTTGATTCTGATTTTCAATTCTCATTTTCGCCAGAGGTCTAATCGACAAATAAAGTCGGATCGTTCCATTGTCGCTTTTTTCTGGCGATACTCTCTAATATTCTGGCGAACGCTCGATCGATCGAATGGTTCACTCGATGCCCATTTCCCGATCGCGTTCTTCCTTCAACTCTTTAATCGTCTGTAAACCGCCACCGATCAGGAAACCGGCGATCGCCCCGGAGACGGTAAAATATCTCGCGTAGAGCGATTGATAGATATAGTGATTCCGGTAGAGAACCTGACTGGGATTTCGCTCGATTTTACTAATGCCGAAACCGATACCCGCCCCCACTAAAGCGGTCATGCTGGCGGAAAAGAGAATTAGGCGCAGGTTCATGCTCTTGTCTCCACGACGCTCGATCGGATCGAGATAGACGATCTCACCTTCATTATCGAGAAATCGCGGGGAATAGCAAGAGATCGCAACAATTCGTTATTTACTGAGCCAGATCGCCGCCAAGCTCAAAACTGTCGCGAAAAAGACAATATGATTCATCCAATCATCGAACGACCATTTTTTAAACATGATCCACCGCGCCTAATTTTTCTGCTATCTTACCGCGGGCTTACCCTTTCTCGATAATCCCGCCGCCCAAAACCGTATCGCCGTCGTAGAGAACCGCCGCCTGTCCCGGCGTGATGCTGAATTGCGGTTCGTCGAACACCAACCGCGCGCGATATCCCTCTAGAGGGATGACATTGACGGGGACGGCGCGGGAACGGTAGCGTACCTGCACCTCGGCGCGAATCGGGGTTGTCGGTTCGGCGATCGAGGCCCAGTTCATCCGTCCGACGGTACAATCGGTGCTGACGGCACTCTCGCGACCGCCCACGATCACGCGATTGGTGACGGGATCGAGTTTGACCACGTAGAGGGGTTCGGCCGCCGCGACACCGATGCCCTTGCGCTGGCCGATCGTGTAATGATGGATACCCGTATGTTTGCCGAGAACGTTACCGTCGAGATCGACGATATCCCCTTCCGCGGGCGCGATGTATTTATCGAGGAAAGTTCGCATGGAACCGTGGGTCTCGATCAGACATAAATCCTGACTATCGGGCTTTTCCGCGGTTTTCAATCCGAACTCGCGGGCGATCTCGCGGGTTTGCTCTTTGGTTTGCTCTCCGAGGGGAAAAATCGTCGCTGACAGGAGATCCTGGGTGAGATCGTAGAGAAAATAGGATTGATCTTTGAGCGGATCGATCGCTCTCAGGAGTTGATAGCGATTGTCCGCTTCCGAGAAACGGATTCGCGCGTAATGACCCGTGGCGATGCGATCGGTTCCGAGGGTTTCTCGCGCGTAGCGGACCATCGGGCCGAATTTGACCGTTTTATTACATTGAGAGCAGGGCAGGGGAGTGATGCCGGCCTCGTAGCCGTTCACGAGATAATCGATGATTTCCGTTTGAAATAGGTCGCGACTATCGACAATATGGTGGGTAACGCCTAATTGCTCGCAGATAAAAGCCGCATCTACCATTCCCTCCGAACAGCACTGACCCTTTCCTTTCATCAACCAAAGGGTCAATCCGATCACTTCGTAACCTTGATGGTGTAGGGTAGCGGCGGCCACGGAGCTATCCACGCCCCCCGACAAGCCGACGACGACTTTTCGCATAAACTTTCGTACTGATTTTCGATCGATTTTCTTTACTATTTTAGCTCGCGTAGCTAGAAAGCCTCACACCGTAGCGATCGAACCGTAACCGTCCGCGGGGTGGATTCGTGAAGCGTAATCTACCGAAAATCGGCATCCTCGCGCTTAAAAATCCAATTTTCGGACTTTTAAGCCTCTCGAAAGGGAGGGAACGAGACTCGATCGGAAGATGTGGATAATCCCGAATACTCTCGCTATCATGTTAAAAAACGTGAAGGTAAGCGGCAATACGCGAACGAGAGGAGGCCCGGATGAACGCGTCGGAACAGGCGAAAGGATTGGAACTCACCGCGAAAATCGCGACGATCGTGAACCTGTTTAAACGGGAATTTCCCGACGCGCGCGCCGATCTCAAGCCGTGGCATAACGATCCCAACACGCGGGAATTTCTCGACCCGGACTCGATCGATATCGCGTTCCATTTCCCCGGTTGGAGTAGACGGATTCAGAGTCGCAGTATTCTCGTGCAGATCCGCTTTTTCAACGACGCGGAAGAGAAACACCGACGCTTGATCGGCCTGGAAATGCAGGCGATCAACTTTCAGGGACTCGCGTGGCGACTCTCGACGATCGAGAATTGGCAATTCGTCGGTAACTATCTCCCCGCGCCGGACGCGGCCGATAAGCTTAAATCGTTCAGCCGTCAGATTTTCGATGTTTTTAAACACGAGGATCGATCGTGAGCGGGATTTCCGGCGTGATTCTCTTGTAATTTGTCGGGTCAACGGTCGTTAAGGCTTTTCTAAGATCGCGCCCAAAATTTGACCGAGACAGATTCCCCCGTCATTAGGAGGTACAAGGCGGTGCCAGTAGGGAGAAAATCCCGATTCCTGTAGACGGGAAATCGTTCGTTCGGTGAGATAGCGATTTTGGAAACAGCCACCGGATAGGGCGATTTTTTCCTCTCCGATCCGTCGGGCGATCGAGACAATTATTTCACTCAACGTATTATGAAACCTCGCGGAAATCAGCCCGATCGATCTTCCCGTTTCCACATCCCGTAAGATCTCATTCACCATTCCCGTCCAATCGATATCGATCGGTTTCTCCCCGACGAGAGAGAAAGAATAACACTCGTCTGTCTTCTCTTTTCCTATCGCGAATTCTAATTCCATCGCCGCCTGTCCCTCGAAACTCAGCCGATCTCGTAACCCGATTAACGCCGCGACTCCATCGAATAAACGCCCCGCGCTAGAAGTTAGGGGACTATTGATCGAGCGCGATAACATCTGGTTTAAAATCGACCATTCTTGCGAGGTAAAAGCCTTTTTCATAATCGAAATATCGCCCGCGATCTCTAACAATCCTAACGCCACCCGTCGCGGTTCCTTGACGGCTTTTTCTCCTCCCAATAATTTCCACGGACGCAAGCGCGCCACCCTCTCCCATCCCGTCGCGGTAACGTGGAGAAATTCGCCACCCCAAATCGTGCCGTCGAGACCGTAGCCCGTACCATCCCACGCGACCCCTAAAACGGGCTGAGAAAGTTGATTTTCCGCCATACAGGCGAGAATATGCGCGTGATGGTGTTGGATGGGAATCAGGGGTAAATTCTGTTCGCGAGCGTATTTTGTCGAGAGATAATCGGGGTGGAAATCGTGGGCGATAATTTCCGGGGTAAAGTCGTAGAGTTGTTGTAAACTTCCGAGAATATTTTGAAAATGCTCGTAGGCCGCGAGGGTTTCTAAATCGCCGACGTGTTGACTAATAAAAGTTTGATTTCTCGTGTGAATGGCGATCGAGTTTTTAAAATATCCCCCCACCGCGAGGATCGACGCGGTGGACTCGCGCTCGATATTGACGGGAAACGGCGCGTATCCCCGCGCGCGGCGCAGTACCATAGTTCTGCCCGCCATCTCTCGGAGGATAGAATCATCGACGGGACGGACGATCGATCGATTATGCACGAGAAAGAGATCCGCGATGGCGCCGAGTCTGTCTAGTACCTCCGTTTCCCCGATACAGATCGGCTCGTCGGCAAGGTTTCCACTGGTAGCGACAATCGGAAACCCCAATTCCGCCATCAAGAGATGATGTAAGGGAGTGTAGGGCAGTATCACGCCGAGATAGGGGTTATTCGGGGCGACAGAATCGGCGATACCGGCATTTTTTCGCGCGAGGAGAACGATCGGACATTCGGGAGACTGGAGTAAGCGCGCTTCTAGGGGGGATACATGGCAGTCCTGTTCGATCGCCTCCAAAGACGGGTACATCACCGCGAAAGGTTTATCCAGTCGATGTTTGCGTTGCCGGAGTCGGTTTACCGCGTCCGCGTCGCGCGCGTCCACCACCAGATGGAAGCCACCGAGTCCCTTGATGGCGAGGATTTTTCCCTCCCGGATCGCGTCCGCGGTAGCCAGTAAAGCGGGATAGTTTTCGGCGATTAAACGCCCTCGATCGTCTAAAAGGGAAATTTTCGGGCCGCATCGCGGACAGGCGTTCGGTTGGGCGTGAAAACGGCGATCGAGGGGGTTTTCATATTCCTCCCGACAGTCCGGACACATCGCGAATTCCCGCATCGTCGTGTTCGGTCGATCGTAGGGTAGCGACTCGATAATGCTGTAGCGCGGCCCGCAGTTGGTGCAGTTGGTGAAAGGATAGTGATAGCGACGGTTTTCGGGATCGAAGATCTCCGCGAGACAGTCGGGACAGGTGGCGAGATCCGGCAGAACGATCGCCGTTTTCTCCCCCCCGCTACTGTGTCGGATCTCGAAGGACGTGTAACCGACGGGGGATAACCATTGTGTCTCGATGTTCTGAATGAAGGAGCGATCGGGCTTCTCGCGGGATAATCGAGCGAGAAAGGTTTCTAAAACGGGTTTCTCTCCCTCGACCTCGATAAAGACTCCCGCGGAAGTATTATTGACCCATCCGAGCAGTTGCAGTTCGATCGCTAACCGATAGACGAAGGGACGGAATCCCACTCCCTGTACCGCCCCGCGAACGATCAGGGATAATCGTCGTGTTAGATTACCGGAATCGCCGTTCATACCGATATTTCGGATTACAAGATCTGTTGTAACATCCGATTGGCCTGGGACGCGTACCCACCCCCGAAAAGATTGAAGTGATTGAGGATGTGATAGAGATTGTAAAGGGTTTTCCGCTGTTGATAGCCCGCGTCGAGGGGAAAAATCTCGTTATAACCGCGGTAAAAAGCGGCGGGAAATCCGCCAAAAAGTTCCGTCATGGCGATGTCTACCTCTCGATCGCCCCAATAGGTCGCCGGATCGAGAATTACCGGTTCCCCGTCGTTGGTGATCGCGGCGTTTCCCGACCAGAGATCGCCGTGAACGAGGGACGGCCGCGGGTGGTGAGATCCCAACATCTCGCGAACCGCGGGAAGTACCAGATCCTCGCCGGGAAGATTCGCCCCGCGTCGTTCGGCCAATCTTAATTGATAACCGATCCGGTATTCGGCGAAAAAATCCGCCCATTTGTCCGTTAACGTGTTAATTTGCGGGGTGGAACCGATCGTATTGTCGCGTTCCCACCCGAAGCGATCGCCGATATCGACCCGATGGAGACGCGCCAGATTCGCGCCCATTTTCTCCCAGGATTGGTGATTCCCGCCGCCGAATTCCAGCCATTCCATCACCAGATAACTCGATCGATCCGCCGTCCCCCAGGCGACCGGCCGCGGAACCCGGATCGTCCGCGTCCGATACATCTGTTCCAATCCCAACGCCTCCGCCTCGAACATCGATCCCCGCGCCGCGTCGTTAATCTTGACGAAGTAGATCGAGCCGTGTCCCATTACCGAGTAACCCTGATTGATACAGCCCCCGCTAATGGAACGGGTTTTCTCGATATCGAACGGTTTATCGGTAACTTTAGCGATATGTTGGGCGATTTGGTTCCACATGGGCGATCTAGGGGTTCACGTTATTCGATCGGATCAACCAGGTTATCATTCCACTGATAAACGCGGTCACGGTCACGATAGCGATTTGTTTCCAATTTTTCAATTCCCCTACTTTTTCAATCAGATCGGGAATTTTCTGGGTTAATGTCGCCTGCGCTTCCAGCGTTCCTTCTATCTTGCTCGAACTAATCTTGAGGTCGATCACGTCTTTCTGCAAATCGGTGACGTTCTTTTTTAATTCGGCAACATCCCGCTTTAATTCGGAAACATCCTGCTTTAGCTCGGAAACATCCTGCTGTAGCGCGGTAAATCGCTCTCGATTTTCCTGCCTTAGCGCTCCGATCAGGTCTTTGAGTTCCCGAATGTCATTATCTGTAACGGCTGTCATGGTATAAACCCCCGCGAGCGACGGAAAACGTCGGTTATTTACCCGGTCTGACTACCACGATCCCGTAAGCATCGGTATCTAGATACTGTCGCGCCGCGGTTCGGATATCGTCCCTTTCTAGCGATCGGATCGTCTCCGGATAGTGGAAAGCCGGCGCGAGATCGCCGAGTTGGGAGTGATAGTAGCCGTAGAGATTGGCCCGATCGCTCGGTCGCTCGTTGCCGAAAATAAACCGGTTCGCCACCTGAGTACGTACCCGGTTCAGTTCCCCGATCGTGACCGAATCCTCTTGAATCCGGCGGATGTGGTCGAGAATTTCCCGTTCGACGATCGCCACGTTTTCCGCGGGTAACTGGGCCGAGATCGAGAACATTCCCTGTACCCCGTGGGAAGTATTGCTCGCGCCGATCTGCGACACTAGACCCCGCTCTTCCCGGAGGGATTGAAACAGTCGGGAAACCTTGCCCTGTCCGAGAATGACCGCCAGCACATCGAGCGCGTAGGTTTCCTCTAAATGCCGTAATCCCGGCACTTTCCAGAACATCACCATACGAGCTTGCTGAAGATCCGCGTCCTCGTATTCCAGGCGGACGATCTCGGAAAAAGGGGTTTCCGGGTGTAATTCGGTTAGGGGGTGCGCGTCAGTCGCGGGATTCGGGGGAACCGGGAGCGATTCTAACGATCTCGCCACGATCTCGATCGACTCCTCCGCGGGTAGATTGCCCACCACCACGGCGGTCATCCATTCGGGACGGTACCACGCGCCGTGGAAATCCCGCATCTGTCCGGGGGTAAGGTTTTCAATCACCTCGCTCGGGCCGAGAACGGGACGACGGTAGGGGAGGGAATGGAAACAGGTTTCCATCGTGCGGTAATAGGTTCGACGACGGGGATTATCGTTCGATCGCCGGATTTCCTCTAGAATCACGTATCTTTCGCGCTCGAACGCCTCGTCGGGAATCAGGGGCGCGAGGACGACCTCTAGCTGGAGGGGAGCGAGTCGGGCGAAATCTTTCGGCGCGGCGGTAATGTAATAGTGGGTGTATTCCTGACTGGTGGCGGCGTTGGTGACGGCCCCGCGGGATTCGATCGCCCGCTCGAACTCGCCACTACCGAGGCGATCGGTTCCCTTAAAAACCATGTGTTCGAGAAAATGCGCCATCCCGTTAATCGCGTCGGTTTCTAAAGCCGAGCCGACTTTCAGCCAGAGATTCAGATTAACCGCCTCGACCGGCATCTGTTCGGCGATAATCGTCAGTCCGTTGGAGAGGCGATGCACGGTGGGAGCGTTCGGGGGAGAGGGAGGCAGTAAAGTGGCTGTCATTCGTTGAGTCCTTGAGCGTCACCGGAATCGAGCGGAAACCGTCGCGTGTACTCTACCATTCTAAGGCAGGAGGCAGGAGGCAGGGGGAAGGGTGTAGGAGGCAGGAGGCAGGAGGAAACATATTTCTCTCCCTATCTTCCTCATCCCCCTCACCTCCCGATCCCCCCTTGCCTCTTTGTCGAAAAATGGTTATGATGAATGGACATAGGCTTCTACGTTGGTGACTGCCATTCAAGTTTTTTGATCTATGCTTGAGTGATAAGGGAGCGATTAAGGAATTCGTGTGGTAGTAGACCGAGCTTGTACTCGGAAACAGAAACGCGAAACAGAGTTCCCACCTGGTTAACCCAGGTCATAAACTTAGGTAAAACGGCGTAGCGGTCTTTTCAATCTTTTGACGATTGTGAATATAAATTCCCGAGATTCGATCGAGTTCGTTTCCCGTTACTCCGGGCGTTCTCGATCGAGTTTTCGTGTTCGGAATCGTGAAGAATCTAGCTTCGTGGTGGGGAGCGCGAAGCGTAACCCACCTAACTCCTAACTCCTAACTCCTGACTCCTGACTCCTGACTCCTGACTCCTTTCTCCGCGAGAAATTTAACGGTCCGCGGGAGATCTAGAGGCGTGTCGGCGAGATGGCAGTAGGGACGGCTATAGGCGAGGGGCGGTTCGAGATCGTGTCGTTCGAGGAATTCCCCGTCGCTTAAAACCTTGTCCGTTTTATCGTCGCGAACGATCCGACCTTTGTTTAAAATGACGGTGCGATCGCATAATTCCCAGGCCATATCGAGGTCGTGGGTGGCGATGATCTGGGTTTGGGGCAGGGTTCGTAGGAGGTGAATCAATTGACGACGCGAACGGGGATCGAGTTGGGCGGTGGGTTCGTCGAACACGAGAACTTGAGGTTGCATGGCTAGAACCCCGGCGATCGCCACGCGTTTTTTCTCGCCTCCGGATAGATTTTGACTAGGACGGTTCCCGTAGCGATCGGGGTCGAGGCCGACCGCGTGAAGCGAGTGAAGGACGCGGTGGTGTAGTTCCTCTCCCCGTAAACCCTGATTCATCGGTCCGAAAGCGACATCCTCCCGAACCGTCGGCATGAATAATTGATCGTCGGGATTCTGAAAGACCAATCCCACGAAATTCCGGATCGCCGCTAAATTTTCCGGCGCGACGGGATAGGGGCCGATAATAACTTTCCCGGATTGTGGCGCGAGAATGCCGTTGAGATGGAGTAATAGGGTGGATTTTCCCGAACCGTTCGCCCCCACTAAGGCTACCCGTTGGGCCGCCTCGATCGATAGCGCGATCCCCTCTAACGCCCGCGTGCGATCGGGGTAAGTATAGGTCAGATCTTCGATAAAAATGGGGTTATGGTGCATAGGTTCGGTAGGAAGGTGGGGGATGGGGGAGTTTTTGGGGCAAAGGGAAAAGGGAACAGACTACCTTTACCCTTTACCCTCTTCTCCTGCCTCTAGGGAAATAAATAGACGATCTGGCCGAATAGGATCAGGGAAACGGTTAGAAATAGGGTAAGAATATCGCCGATCGCCATTTTCGGCATCGACTGCGCGGGGGGTATCCCGGTGTAGCCGCGGGATAACATGGCCTGATAGACGCGCTCGCCCCGATCGAGGGTACGGAGAAACAGCGAGCCGATCATATTCCCCAGGACTAATCTCTGCCAACCCGGATTTCCCATCAGGTTCCGGGAGAGGGCCGCGCGACGCGTGGCGGTGAATTCCTCGATGAGTAGGGCGATATAGCGCACCATCGAGGCGATAATCGCCACCAGTAACGGGGGGATTTTCAGATTGACCAGCGCTTGTAAGAGGTCGGGAACGGAAGTGGTTAACACGAGAATATTCACCGTAACGAGGGAAAGAAAGGCTTTTAACGCCACGCTCCCCAACAGGATTAATCCTTCGTCGGTAATTCGCAGGAAACCCCACGACCACAGCACCTCGCCGCCCTCGCGGAAGAGAGTTCCCAAAATGACCAGGCCGATGAAAACGAACTCGATCGCCACCCGTCCCAGAAGTACGGGAAAGGTGACGCGACTGACGATCGCTAACAGCGCGATACCCGCGCCGTAAATCGCCCACGTCCACCAGTGTCCGTTCGGACTGCCGGCGACGGCGAAAACCATCAGGAGAGCGCAGAGAACGCGGGTCCGCGGGGCGAGTTTCTGCCAGGGAGCGGGACGCTGACTGTCGATAGCGAGAGAGAATGCACCGATCGATAAAAGCATGAGCGGGGTAAATTAGCGATCGCCGGAGGATTCCCGCGGGTTATCGGATTTCGGAACGGTCAATTTACCGATGCCCCAGGCGAGTCCGAAGGTAGCCAGGGTTCCTACAAGACCGGCGAGAGGGGTGGCTAGATATTCCGGGACTCCCTTGAGGGCGTACCCGTCGAAAATACGGGCGGGGGGGAGTTTACCGGCGGGAGGTTCGGGGGCTTCTTTCCGGTGAAATTGTAAGTCTTCGGAGACTCGAACGAGTCCGTCGGGATGTTTACTAGCGAAAGGAGAGAGAAAAACGGCGATCGCGAGAGCGGCGAGGAATCCCGTTAACAGGAACGCTCGATTGTGGCGATTATTCATTAGCGTTTACGGGCGAGAGGCGTAGGAACGGGGAACAGACTCGGGGGAACGCCGGGGAGGATCGTAGAGAAGATCGGGACGTGTTCGCCAGATGTAACTAAGGGCGGAGACGGTGATCATCGCCTCGCCGATACCGATCAGGCTATGCCAGAAGAGCATCGCGGAGAGCGCGATCGGTAGGGGAACCGTACCCGATACCGCCAGTTGAAGGGCGCAGAGGACGGAGGCGACCACGACACTGACCCAGGAGGCGATCGCCACGGCCACGGACATCTCCCACCAGCGGTTCATCCCGAGCGCTTTCCGAATTCCTTTATAAAGGTAGTAACCGCCGAAGGTGCCGATCAGCCCCATGTTAAAAATATTCGCCCCCAGAACCGTCAGGCCGCCATCCTGGAAAATAACCGCCTGAACGATAAAGATCACCGTCATGACGAGAGAGCCGGCCCAGGGGCCCAGGAGTACCCCGGCGAGGGTTCCGCCTAATAGGTGTCCGGAGGTTCCGCCGGGGATGGGAAAGTTAATCATCTGGGCGGCGAAAATGAAGGCGGCACAGACCCCCATCAAAGGGACGACGCGTTCGGAGTAGCGGCCGCGTACCCGTTTCAGGGCGAGGGCGATGAAGGCGATCGAGATTCCCCATGTAACCAGACTCACGGGTAAATTGAGGAAACCATCGGGAATATGTAGGGCGAGGTAGGGAGCGAGAGGATGGCCGGACAGACCACCACCTGGAAAAGTTACCAACATCGGGAATGAATCTCCGTTTCGGGGTTCGATCGATCTACCGGATAGCGATGCCGGTAGCGAGAGGAGAAAAGTCTCTCTTTAGTAGAAAACTAATCTCTTGATTTTACAATCCCCTACCGAGGGATCTGACCCGTTTCACGCATTAAATTTTTCTGGATTTTTTTCGAGTCAATTTCGTAATTATTTCTTAATTTTTATTGTGTTCATGTAAAGTTGTCGTAACGGGAACCCCGGTATCTAACTATCGATAGAAGGAGCGATATAGCTCGCGGGGGATGAGCGATCGAGGGGAATCTCGTTTTTGTAGCGAGAGAGATAGCGGTAATCCGATCGGCTGTTCGCGATCGATTCCGAGGAGAGATCTAGCGATCTCTAAGTCGCGCGATGGAGGGATTTTTTACCCGGAAGACACGCGGGGATCGAGGAAATCGTCGGGCGAAATTTCCCCGGCGATCGAGATCGATCGCTAGTTCCAGACCGATTCTATCGGGTAATATCCGGGCGTATTTTTCTGAATAGTATTTTTCTGAAAAATTATCCCTCGTCGTCGGCGATCACCCGGAGACGGACCATCCGCTTACCGCCCTCGTCTAGTTCCACCTCGATCACCTCGCCGGTGAGGGTTTCCAGACAGGTTAACATCGATCGCAGGTGGGGATTACTCGCGCCGGTATCCACGTAGAGGCGATCGGATAAACTCCCCAAACGTTTCCAGGTGGTATACAATTTTGCGACGAATTGTTCGAGTTGCGTGGCCTGTTTAACGAGATCCGCGGCGGTATTGAGACATTCCAGGCGTAGGGCTTCTTCTAGCGCCATCTCGATGTCTAAATTGCCCCGTCGGAGGGTCTGTACCCGCGCGGCCGCGTCGAGATATTTGGAGAGACTACGCGCTTCCGAGGTCATTTCTTTGATCGTGTCCACGTCTGGACTCGCGGCGATCTCTTTTTTAATGGTCCCGATGTGACTATCGGGTAATTTCTCCAATTCTTTGACGAGAGGGGCGAGATGACGCGCCGGTAAGGTTCCCTCGGCGGCTTTTTCCTTCACTTCTTCCGGGAGTAAATCCGAACTCATCGCCATCCACTCGTCGGAAAGTTGTTTCACCTCGCGCCGGGTGATGCGATCGCCCTGTTTCGCCGCGTCACTGACCAATTTCTGCACTTCCGGGGAGGATTTCGCCGTTTCCACGAAGGCGCGTTTACTGAAATTATTAATGCTTTCCGGATCGAGTTGGCCTTCCGCGAGGAGAGTGTCGGCACTATTGGCCAGTTGAATCAGGGCGTAAGCCTGACTTTTGGTGATCTCGCGCGCTTTTAGCCAGTTTAGGAAGCCGGTTCCCCGACTATCGCCGCCCTGCTTCTCGCGATCGCGGATGGCGCGTAAAATCCGCCCGCGCCAGATTTCCGTCTGGAGGTCGAAGCGATCGCACACCTTCCAGAAAGAATCGAGTTGTTGCTGGAAATCGTGTTCCTGTATCGTCTCGTCCTCGGGATCGGGCAGTTGGAAGTTAAATTCTAACGGGGTCTCGAAAGCGGCGATAATTTCATCGGTAGAGGGGGCGAGATCGACATCAACCATAACAGACTCGACATAACGAAACGGCCGGACTCTTTAACCTAGCACACTTTTCGATTTCCGTTAAGAAGCTCCTGGCGGTAAGCTAGGGGTCTGAAATTCGGTAATTTCGGGGTGATAATCCGATCGACTCGCCAACTTTCCCGGATATGGAGTGGACGACCGACCAGGTATCGAAAGCCGGCCGGTGAACTCGATCGGAACGAAGCGCGGTTCCGACTTGGTACACTGGAGAGTATCGCGATTTCTACCCACGTATTATGACTTCATCCCTCGAAACCGATTTAAAGACCCTCGAAACCACGGCCAAAGAAGCGATCGCCACCACCGATACCCTCGACGGGATCGAAGGGTTACGGGTGCAATATCTCGGTAAAAAGGGGCAATTATCCCAGATTTTGCGAGAGATGGGCAAATTATCCGCGGAAGACCGGCCGCGCGTCGGGGCGATCGCTAACGAGGTCAAGGAAACTTTACAAACTCTCCTCGATACCCGGCGACAAACCCTCGAAAACGCCGAGATCGAGGCGAAATTGGCGGCGGAAACCCTCGATGTTACCATGCCCGCGGTCGGTCGTCCCCTGGGACGGATTCACCCCCTCAACAGTACGGTCGATCGGATGATCGATATTTTCGTCGGTCTGGGTTACTCGATCGCCACCGGGCCGCAGGTGGAAACCGATTACTATAATTTCGAGGCGCTGAATATTCCGGCCGACCACCCCGCGCGGGATATGCAGGATACCTTTTTCCTCTCCGATGGTCGTCTCCTGCGAACCCATACCTCTCCCGTCCAGATTCGCTACATGGAAAGCCACGAACCGCCGATCCGTATCGTCGCGCCCGGTCGGGTGTACCGTCGGGATACGGTAGACGCGACCCATTCCGCGGTTTTCCATCAGGTGGAACTCCTCGCGGTCGATAAGGGGTTGACATTCACCGACCTCAAGGGAACGATCAAGGAATTTTTAAAACAGATGTTCGGGGAAGATCTCCCGGTCAAGTTCCGCGCGTCCTATTTCCCCTTTACCGAACCCTCCGCGGAAGTGGATGTCCAGTGGAAAGGCAAATGGTTAGAGGTGATGGGCTGTGGTATGGTGGACCCGAACGTGTTAAAAGCGGTCGGTTATGACCCCCAAGTTTATACGGGTTTCGCCGCCGGATTCGGGGTGGAGAGATTTGCTATGGTGTTACATGAGATAGATGATATCCGCCGTTGCTACAACAGCGATCTCCGCTTTCTCCGCCAATTCTAAAGGGAATAACCCTGACGATCATGAGTGATAATTCGACGAAAAAAAAACTTCTATCGGTAGCTTCCCACGCTTCGATTTTCTTGAGCGCGACGTTCGTTTCGGTAGGGATTCCGTTAGTAATTTACTTTGTTTCCGACGATGAAACGGTGAAGGAAAACGCGAAAGAAGCGTTAAACTTTCACTTGAATGTTTGGATAGCCGGGATTATTTCCGGGATTTTAACCTGGGTGTTGATCGGTTGGCTATTTCTCGCCATTCTCGGTATCGCCACTCTAGTTCTGCCGATTCTGGCGATCCTTCAAGTTTGGGGCGATCCCTATAAAGTTTTCCGTTATCCGTTTATTGTCCGAGTTCTGTAGTCTTTATCAACGGGGGAGGGGCGATCGCTCCCCCGTTCGGTTTTTAGTCGGCGGGGAGTTCGATCGATTTCACTCGACGACATAACCCCGTTCCTGTAAACAGGTTTCCACGATCTGGTTATAAGTTTGTACTTGTTGCTGTCTCTCCGCTCTCACTTCCGGGGTATTTTTCGCGTCGTCCCGAGATCTTCGAGCGAGATTCAGACCGGTTTTCTGTCGGGCCATCGCGTTACACTCGCCGATATCGCGGGTTTGTTGTTCCCGATCCTGTCCGCGTTGGGGGACGATCGAGATCAGCGCGTAGGACGGGCCGGCGATCAGGAGCGTACCGAAAAGGACGAGTAGCGTTTTCTCGATCGGATGGTGTTTCATAAAATTACGAGGGTCGATAAACGTCGGTTTTTTCCAATTCGATGACGGGTAAAAGTTAACCGGTGACGCTGTTTTCCAGCCAGTCCGCGTAAGGGGGGTAAATCGATTCGAGCGCGCGCGCGTGAATGTCGGGTAGGTCGTAGGGATGTAGTTCCCGAATGGCGGACTCTACAGCTTGATAGCGATCGCCGGTCGTCTTACACACCAGTTGAAATTCTTTCTCCTCCTGTAGC
This sequence comes from Pannus brasiliensis CCIBt3594, assembly GCF_036688125.1. Lineage (NCBI taxonomy): Bacteria > Bacillati > Cyanobacteriota > Cyanophyceae > Chroococcales > Microcystaceae > Pannus > Pannus brasiliensis. The sequence goes on from NZ_JBAFSM010000001.1 coordinate 87,843, forward strand.
GCGTCCTGCCAGATATAAAAACTCTCGATCTCGGAAACGTGCGCGCAGGCCACTAGCTTACGCTCCACGAGCGCGCGGGCTATAGATCGCGCCTCGTCGAGATTTCCCACGGTCGTGACAACGGCGATATATTTCATGGAGGCGATCGACGGAAGGTTCACTCTTTCCTATGATACTAGCCCTTGAATTCCGCCAGTGAAGCTGTCCTAATCAACACTCCCGCCTGAAATTCTCTTTTATTCTAGCATCGGGTATGTTTTTTTATCGTATTTGCACGAATATTGTCAGAAAATTATATTTTCGTCTTATTCTGCCGTCATTGAAGGTTGCTTCGGATTCCCGGCCTATCGTTACACTTCTCCCGCTGAAAACCTAAATATATTTCAGGTATAATTTACGGATGATGGTCGGTGTATAAAGAAAAAACTTTAATCGTAGTATTATGAGCCAGCCTAGACTTTTATCATTTACTCTCGATGGTTGGACCGCTCTAGGTGGTGAAGTGTCCATCTCCCTAGTCGATCGGGTCGGGGTATTAGTTGGCAAAAATGGGGCGGGCAAATCAGCGATCCTAGAAGGATTTGAAGCTATCTCCTCTTGGGCGATCGGCAGATCGAGACGCTCTCGGATGCTCGGTAGTGATAGCATTCCTAGAATCTTGGATATTGAGATTTTAACCCCAAACAAGCGTCGGCTGGAATACCGGTATGAACTTATCCCCCTCCCTGCCTCTATCGACGACCCGGATATAGATGACTCTACCAGTGAGAATTCAGAGGAAAGTTCATTTACTTGGAATGATTATTGTCAATATATTGATGGAGATAAAGAGCGTCTATGGACTACCGAGGTGGGAGTAACGACCTTACACAATAATAGCGAGCCGAATATTACCATTCTTGGCAATACCAATTCGCTTCGAGAATCGCCTCTCCCGGAAAATTCACAACTCAAGCTACCTCTGGAGATGCAATGGGTGTACGCTGTTTTAAAGGGAGTTCGCTTTCTTGGCAAAGCTCCTGTTCGTATACCACAAAAGCGCCGTCCTTCTTTATTAAAAGTTTCAAGACGAGGTATTGATCCAAGCCTTTTTGGGTTAGCCGATCATCTAGCTCGTAAAATACTCCGACGTATAGGAACAGAAGAACTTGACGAGCTTGAGAGTGTTTGTAAGCGAATTGGACTCGCCAGCAAAATAACTGTACAAAAGCTTTTTTTAAGTGAAGGTTCTGGAGAGGCGAGCCGGAATGGAGATGAAGAATATCTTGCTTTTGTGTTGTTAGATGGGGTCAATATCGGATTACTCTCTGACGGCACGTTACGGGTTCTATCAATTCTTATAGATATCATACCATCCTCTCTTAATGCGACGATAATTATTGAAGAGCCAGAAACACAAATTCATCCTGGAATGTTAGCAAAGCTCCTGAATGAAATTCAAGTCTATACTTTTGATGAAAATTTACTTATCTCGACGCATTCACCCCAAGTAGTATCTTGGACAAGCCCCGACAAACTGAACTTAGTTTATCGAGATCACGGACGAACAAAGATTCGGAAATTACAAGAGGGAGAAATCAACAAAGTTGTAGAGTACCTTCGTGAAGAAGGGGATTTAGGGGAGTGGCTTTATAGTGGTATTCTCGATGAGTAGGATCACGATCGCCTTAATTGCTGAAGATGACACGGATTGCGACGCGATTCGTAAAATCGTCCATCGCGTACTGGGTTCAGATATTACCATAAAAAAATGGGCATCTAAATCCTGTAGTACCTTGAAGAACAAACTATCCAAAAAGCTTACAGCCATGTCTAATGAAGGTTGCGACGCTTTCATCATTGTTCATGATTTAGACCGCGACCCTAATAATAATTCTCTCAACGATGAAAAAAAGTTGCGATCGGACTTAGAAGCCAAATGTTCTGTACTCGCGGGTATTAGGAAACATATCTGTATTCCTATTGAAGAATTAGAAGCTTGGTTTTGGTCCGATCCAGAGGTTATAAGGGATGTTGGGCGAGGGAATGGTAAAGCAAGTCCCAGCCCTCATTTAATTTCCAAACCCAAAGAAGCATTGATAAGATTGTCAGTTGGTAAAAATAAAAAGCCTCGTTATAGCACTAACATGAATGCCGAACTAGCGGAAAGGCTCAATTTAGAACTTTGTTCCGATCGTTGTCCTTCCTTTAGAGATCTTCTTGACTTTCTTCTGAGTTTACAGATTAGTGCTAAACAATTAGAAGTAGAGATTTTTGAAGTGGTTTTTGCTTTTTTCCTTGTTGTACAGAGCGAGTTACATATACTCGCCAAATTACTTTTGGAGGATTACCGTTTCAAGAAGTGTAACGACCAAGATCGATAAAGTTCACGAACCTCGGAACATTTCCCGGAAGCTCGATCGACGGTACTCGGAAGATTCATCGGCTAGATTCCATAAACTCTCGTAGAAGAAGAAAGAAACGCCTTTAAAGTTTTGTTCCCGTGATTTATTGACCTGTGTGGTAATATTTCCCATCGGAATCGGGCGACCTTTTAAACCCGCGAGAATGCCGATCGCCACGGGAATCGAATCTCTCGCTTCCTGTAGTTCACTCTGGGATAACTCTCGATCGAATGCCTCCATATCCGTCCGATAGACCTGAATCACTAATTCATCGATCGCCCCTTTTTGTCGTAATGTATTCCAATCTAAAAGATAGGATTCTAGAGAAAAAGTTTGCGGGTTCGGAGAGAGGGAAACGATCGCCCGCGGGTTTTTCATTTTGATCGTTTTCGATAATCTCATCATATAGGCGGTAATTTTATCGGCGCGCCATTGAATCCAATCTTTATCGAGATAATCTTTCGGGGGTAATTTGCCTTCGTGTTCGCGTTGATAGAGTTTTACCGTGTAATCATCATAGCCGAAATCGGAGGGATAGCCGAAATGGTCGTCGAATTGAATCCCGTCTACATCGTAATTGGTGATAATTTCGCTAACGAGATCGGTGATAAAGGTTTGTACTTCCGGACGTAAGGGATTTAACCACACTCTTTGATGGACTTTTCCCTCCCACCAGATAACACTTCCGTCTTGTCTTTCGGTTAACCAATCCGGGTGTCTTTTCGCGAGTTCCGAGTCAGCGGGAGCCATAAAACCGAACTCGAACCAAGGGATAACGGTCAGTTTTTTTCGGTGTCCGAGTTTAGTAATTTCGGTTAATAGATCTCGTTTTTGTAGGGACGCGTGGGGATCGATCGATCTCCCCGTCACTCTTCGCGCCACCCGCGACGGATACAGGGTATAGCCCCAATTCCACACCGTCGGATAGAGGGTATTGAACTGTAAATCCGCTAGTTTATCTACCGCGTCGGCGAGGGTTTCTTTTTGAAAGAGAACCTCACTATCGATATTCGTCAGCCAAACCCCGCGAATTTCCGATCGCTCTCTCGGAACCCGCGCCGATAACGAGGGAAAACTAAAGCTAATCGCCACGATAAACGCGAAAATTACTAGGAAGATCAACCAACTCGATCGACCGTATCGCTGACTATACACCACCAAGCTATCCGCGAGCGCGTTAAACGTTTTACTAATTTCTTTTTTCATGGGATCGTGCGAGGATAAATAAAGTTAACGCGAGGTAGAGGAGTTAGGAGCCAAGGGAATTTTAGATTTTCTGACATCCGATCGTTAATTCTGTTTCCCTACCGAATCGAATTGCCGGTAAACCCAACCCATCGATCGAATTTTTTCTGCCTCCTGCCTCCCTCATCTCTCCAAACTTCTCGGATCGAGCGCGTCCCGTAGCCCATCGCCGAGTAAATTGAACGCTAGTACCGTGAGAACGATTAATAAGGCGGGCGGCCAGATTAACCACGGTTGTAGGACGATAATCGAGGCATTCGTCGCTAGAGAGAGTAAATTTCCCCAACTGGGATCGGGTTGTTGGATACCGAGACCGATCAGACTCAGCACCGATTCGGCGACGATAAAGCTCGGTACGGCGAGAGTGGCGGAGATAATGATATAGCTCGCGGTTTGGGGCAGGACGTGACGGGTAATAATATACAGGGGTTTCGCTCCCAACGCCCTCGCGGCCTGAATAAATTCCTGTTCCTTCAAGGAAAGTACCTGTCCGCGAATAACTCGCGCCAATCCCGACCAACTGATAAACGAGGTGATCAGCACGATCAGTAAAAAACGCTGACTACTGCTCAATCCCGCCGGTAAAACGGCCGCGAGCGCCACTAACAGATAAATGGTCGGAATCGTCATCAATACCTCGACGAAGCGCATCGATATCGCGTCGAGCCACCCCCCGAAATAGCCGGAAATCCCGCCGACGAGCATCCCGATGGGGAAAGAGATTAAAATCCCCACTAAGCCGATAAATAGGCTAATTCTGCTCCCGAATAAGAGACGGCTAAAGCTATCCCTTCCCGATTCGTCGGTTCCGAGGATATTGATCCGCCCGTTACCGATCACCCCGAAAAGATGCCGATCGAACGGAATACCGGGAAAAATCGTCACCTCGTCCCATTTCGGGGGTAAAGGAAGGCGGATTTGCAGGAAATTATACGGGGTTCCCTTGACGAAAAGCCGCACCGGTAAGGGGTCGTTAAAATTCTCGATCAGTTTTCGCTCTCCGGTGTTAATATCGATCGAGCTTTGGGTTGTCGGGTAAACGTGGGGGCCGATCCATTGTCCCCGGTTTTCCCCTTCTCTGGCGATCCAGTAAATTCGGGTGGGGGGCAATAGCGAGGAGTCCGTTTCGGAAGAGTAGGGATCGTAAGGGGCGATAAAATCGGCCGCGATCGCGCTCAAATAGAAAACTAACAGTAAAATCGCTCCCCATCGGGCTAGAGGGTTATCTTTCAGCTTATGCCACCAGTCCATATTCGCTCTCGATCGGGTTAACGGGATAAATCTTACGTTTTTACTCCTTTCTGGGGATGTAAATCGATACAATTTATACTATCAAATATTTTTAACGTTTTAAAAAATCAGCGAATGTTTATCGATCCAAGTGTCAGGGAGAATCTATCGGCCTACCGGCAGGCTTTCGAGTCCGCTCGACCGTTCAAGCACGTCGTTATCGATAACTTTTTAGTTCCCGATCTCGCGAGATCCCTGCTCGATCGATTCCCGGTTTTCGATCCGTCCAAGGCGATCGCGGAAACGGGAACGGTGGGAGGTAAAGCGGTTAATGAAAATCTGAAAGCGATGGGCGATATCTATCGGGATCTCGCCGAGTATCTCGACACTCCCGAGTTTTTAGCGCAGATATCGGCGATCACCGGGATCGACCGATTGATGAACGATCCTAGCTTTTTCGGGGGAGGAACGCACGAAAATTTACACGGACAGGAACTCGATCCCCATCTCGATTTCACGATCGACGAGACCGGCTGGTATTACCGTCGTTTGAATATACTCATTTATTTAAATCCGGAGTGGGATGAGAGTTGGGGCGGCTCGATCGAGCTACATTCTAACCCCCGTCAACCCGACGAGAATAAAATCATTTCTTTTCTCCCGATTTTCAATCGTTGCGTGATTTTCGAGACGCATGACTATTCCTGGCACGGTTTTTCTAAAATTCAATTACCCGAAGATAAACGCCATCTCTCGCGCAAATCTGTCTCGATCTATCTATACACGAAAGAACCCCCCGAAGGGAAAACGGTTCCTTCTCACACGACGTTTTACGTCCATCGTCCCCTTCCCGAATCGATTCAACCCGATCGGGTCTTAACGCGAGAAGATTACAACCACATCAGAATTTTACTCCAGAGACGGGATGATTTAATCCGTTTCTATCAAGAACGCGAGATCGATGAATCCTACAGTTTACCCGTGTTGAAATCCCGGATCAAGCGCTATTTCTCCCTGCGGCACCCGAAACTCTGGACAGGTTTCCTCCGGGTATCGCGCTGGAAACAGGGGAAACCGTAACTTTCTCGAAGGCAGGAGGCAGGAGGCAGGAGGGAAAAATCGAGTAAGTAACCTCGGTTCGAGATAACAATTTGACGATTTTTCGGTGAGAGGCCGAGTTTTATTCGGGGGACTAGCCCCCCGAACCCCCCACCGGTGGAGGGGTGCCTCCCCCGGACCCCCTGCACAAGGCCACGCGCGACATCACCGCGAGTGGACAAGATTTCGAGATGACTCGAATGAAAGGATCTCGATTCTGGCTTACTTATCCCGAACTGATGTTAAGTAGTTTAAACGCGCGATAGCTTACATCGATCGAGTGAAATTTTCTCGGGTCTAGATCGATTTTCTTTATCGAATCGGTAATCGAAAAACCATTGACAAAAAATGCGTCTGGCTAAATAAAGGTTCGATTTATTGATTTTCTGATGCGAGGTTGTTTCGAGAATTTAAAAGCGAAAAAAACACGATTGCAAACAACCAATCAATTTCTCCTCGCCGGGAACCGTTCCCCGCGGCCGCCCTCCGCTCGCTTATCCTTATAAAATGCTATATAAAATACCCCGGCGATACGAATATGCCAGATAATCGATAGTTACGAGTATTTATAAGGATAAGCATGGTTAACCTAACGCCTAATCCTAGCTACAGTTTAAGCCTGAAGATCGAGATTCCCAACCGGGCGGGAAACCTCGCCTCGGTCTTGGGGGCGATCGCCAACGTGGGCGGTAGCTTGGGACAGATTTCCCTGATCGAGCGCGATCTGAAAATCAGTCGGCGAGAGATCACGGTAGACGCTTCGAGTACCGAGCAAGCCGAACAGATTATCGCGGCCGTCAAAGAATTACCCGATGTCAAAGTCTTGAAGGTGTCCGATCGCACCTTCGATCTCCATCGTAGAGGGAAGATCTCGATCGAGAGCCGCATACCGCTCACCTCGCAATCGGATCTGGCCATGGCTTACACGCCGGGAGTCGGTCGCATCTGTAAGGCGATCGCTCAAGATCCCGCGCAAGTTTTCTCGCTGACGATTAAAGGCAATACGGTCGCGGTCGTCACCGACGGGAGCGCGGTGTTAGGATTGGGCAATCTCGGGCCGGAGGCCGCCCTGCCGGTGATGGAAGGAAAGGCGATGTTATTCAAGGAATTCGCGGGAATTGACGCGTTTCCTATCTGTCTGGCGACGCAAGACACCGAGGAAATCATCCAGACGGTGAAACGGATCGCGCCCGTGTTCGGCGGGGTGAATCTAGAGGATATCGGCGCGCCGCGGTGTTTTGAAATCGAGCGACGCTTGCGGGAGGAGTTGGATATTCCCGTTTTCCACGACGATCAACACGGGACGGCGATCGTCTCCCTGGCCGCGCTTCTTAACGCGCTGAAAGTGGTCGAGAAATCGATCGATACCGTCCGGATCGTCATCAACGGCGCGGGCGCGGCGGGAATCGCCATCGCCAACCTCCTGAAAAAAGCCGGCGCGCTGGATATCTGGCTGTGTGACTCGCGGGGCATCCTCTCGAAACAGCGTGGCGATCTCACCCCGGAAAAACAAGCGTGGGCGGTCGAGGCCGCTGGAACCCTGGCCGACGCGCTGAAACGGGCGGACGTGTTTCTCGGAGTGAGCGCGCCGGGGGTGTTAACGCCGGAAATGGTTCGATCGATGGGGCGGGACCCGATCGTTTTCGCGATGGCTAACCCGATTCCCGAGATCCAGCCGGAATTGGTGCGCGATGACGTGGCGGTGATGGCCACCGGACGGAGTGATTATCCGAACCAGATCAATAACGTCCTCGCGTTTCCCGGACTATTTCGCGGGGCGTTGGACTGTCGCGCTAGAGCGATCACGGATAATATGTATCTGGAAGCGGCCAAAGCGATCGCCTCGTTAATCGCCCCGGCGAATCTCGATCGGGAGAGTATCATTCCCTCGGTCTTCGATCCGCGGGTCGTTACCGCTGTCGCCGCCGCCGTCCAACAGGCCGCCCGTCAGGACGGGGTAGCTAGTGATTAAATAGGGTTAGGAGTGAGACAACCGTGAAACCGATCGACGATATTCCGGAAGCGTTGAGGGATAACCAGAATAAGAAAAGCGCGAATCCAAGTAAGGTTCTGGCGATCGGGAGCGGTTTTCTCGCCCTAGCGGGTGTTATCGCTATCGGGATAGCCCTCGTCGGTCGTTCCTCGAAAACGCCCACGGTCGCGGCCTCCCCGACGGTCTCCCCGAGTTCTTCGCCCGTCGAGAATATTCTCGGTCATCTCCCCTACAAGGAAGCCCCCGCGTCGGAGTTGGCCCCGATCACCGCGAACGGTCAATTATTCATGCGGAAATCGGCGGCCCGATCGTTTCTGGCGATGCGGGACAGCGCGAGGCGCGCGGGGGTGATCCTGGTTCCCATCTCGGCGTTTCGATCGAAGGCCGATCAGGAACGTCTTTTTTTTAAGGTGAAAGCGCAACGCAATCAGGAAACGAGAAAACGGGCCGAAGTTAGCGCGCCCCCCGGCTACAGCGAACATCACACCGGCTACGCGATCGATATCGGCGACGGTCGGACTCCCGCGACAAATTTAAATCCCAACTTTGAAAATACCGCCGCGTTTAATTGGCTAAAAAATAATGCGGCGCAATTCAGTTTCGAGTTATCTTTTCCCCGCGATAATCCTCAAGGGATCAGTTACGAACCCTGGCACTGGCGCTACGTCGGCGACAGCGATAGCCTAGAAACGTTTTATAAAGCGCAACAGTTAAGAAAAGAAAAATAGTTCGGCGATCGCGTGGATTCCTCCATTCAGTTTAGTCTCCTTCCGTTCGAGAACATCATCCGCTTTTACCATCGATCGCCCGCGTCGTAGATGGTTAACCGTCCCACCCCGAGATAGAGTCCGGTGGTTTTCTCTCCCGCGGGATAAGCGGTAATTCCGAATTGATAGATACCGCCGTAATCTGGGTTACGGGTGGGAATAAAAGCGATCGAAACGGGATTTCCGGGGGGGACGGGAGGATCGAAGACGACGGTGATGGTTTTCGTGGCCGGATCGAAATTGGTCGATCGAATCGATAACGGTTGCCCCCGGTTCTGCCGGGTACCGACGAAAGCGAAGGTTTTATTCGAGAGAAAATCGATCGATTGAATACCGTCTCGCTGTTGTAAGCTGACACTGCCCAACGGTTCGCCGGTATTCGCGGGTAGATCGATCGTCACGTAATATTTCGCGCCCCACACTCGCGCCGATTGAAAAGTCGAGTAAAAATTCAGTAAACGGGGAGATTTCTCGAAAAATACCGTTCCGTCGCTCAATTGTCCGGCGATCGAGGGGGGGACGGCTACAGCCAGCATCGCGAGGAGAGAGAGTACGGTTTTCATGGGGGGGAATCCTGGGCGATCGCTCCTCGATCCTACTCGATCGAACGGGGCGATCGCCAGGAAATCCTCCCGCGGGGCCGATCGTCGAATATGACCGGAACGGTCGGAATATAGACATTGTAGAATTCGGGGGAGATCGATCGGGTCCCGCGATCCGGCCCCGATCGATTCGGATGTAGCGATCGCCGATTCTCGCGCTTTGGAACCGCCGGAAAAATATCGGGCCGGGGAATCGCCCTAGAAGTTGTAACCGACTCCCAAAGTCACGCCGAACTCGGTATCTCTAAAAAAGCCCACGTTGGTATTCGCCACGGCCGTGATCCGGTTATTGATGGGAACGTCGAACCCGGCCGTTATGATGGGACGCACGAGACTTTCATGCCCGGTCGAAATGCCGATACCGCCCCCCGCGAACGGGGTGAAGCCGACCCGTCCCCCGCCGATCTCCGTCACCACGGGAAAGTCAACGGTGACGGGGAGCAGAAACGTCGTGCGATTGCCCACCAGTACGCCGGGTCGGGCCGAAAAGTTCTCCGTTAAGCCCACTTTACTCAGGATGGCGAAATTTCCCCGACCAATGCCGGTATCGCCCCCGAATCCGATATTGCCACCGATCCCGACATAACTGGGGATCGATCGGGTCGTCCGGCCGGGTTCGATCTGTGCCACGGTGGGGGTTTCCCGTGTCCGGGACGGCATGACCGCGCCCGTTTGGCCGGTTAACCCGATCGCTCGCGAATCGGGCGCGACTTCTCCGGCGGGAGTTGCCGGAGTGACTTCGGAAGACGGTTGGAAATCGCTCGATCGGGGGGAATTCGGTACCGATTGCCCGAGGACGGCTTTACCTCCCGACAGGAGGAGAATTCCGACCAGACCGAAAACAGAAAATAGTTGTTGACAACGCGATTTATTCATAATTCGCTATTCGGTCGAAAGATAGGTCAACGATCGAGATCGCCCGTATCGAACCCTGGAATCTTGATATAAATATTCGGCTCGGTCGAGGGACAAAAGGCGACAGAAACCCCACGCTATTGGATTTCCAGAACTTTCACCCGACCCACGGAAACAGCTTCGTCATTCGATCGGCGATCGGGGTCTTATTTTTCATGGTAAACAAAAATATTGGAAAAAGATCAATATTTTTGAGATTTTTTGATAGCGTATTTTGATAAAATCCGACAAAAGATAGAAAACAGTTTTTCAAAAAAACTCTATAATATTTTAAATAAAAAAAGATTTCGATCTCTACTAACGATCTCGGAACGGAATCCGTGAGCGAACTATCGGGGCTAAACCGACACGAGAGAAAAAATAAAGCGACTTCTCGCGTGGATAGAATCGCTCGATCGATCCGCACTCTACGATTGGATACTGGCAAACTCGATCGATCTTTGCGAGACGATTTCGACGGCTACCCCGTTTCAAGCCACGCCATAATCCGTATACGGACGCTTGTAAGCCGGCTGTAAACCCAAGACGATATCCTCTCTCGGAACCCCCATCGCGACCAATTCCTCCGCGGGATTCCCATCGGTCAGATTTTGCTGAAGCCAGATTTTTCCGTCTTTAATATCGAAGTGAACGATACAATGGTAAACCCGGTTAAACTGTTGCCATCCCACGTTCATCCATTGATAATGATCCCGTTGAGTATCGAAGATTAGTTGTATCTCGACCTCGCCATCCACGACATCCTCCCTCGCGTATCGACTCAATAATTCTTGAACACATTCTCGATAGCGAACTATCTTATCCATTGCCAAATCACCTCGTTTACCGGTTCGTAGACAATTCTCAAGACTTAATACTGTTGTACCGCGGTTCGGGGATGACCGCCACCGAAGCGTTCGATCGAGCCGAGAACCGAGACGGCGGAAAAAGTGGTAAAGTAATGTTAAGAATTCGAGGAGGGAAACCCATTGCCACACACGATCGTCACAGAAGTTTGCGAGGGCGTTGCCGACTGCGTGGACGCTTGCCCCGTCGCCTGCATCCATCCCGGCCCCGGTAAAAATATGAAGGGAACCGATTGGTACTGGATCGATTTCGCTACCTGTATCGACTGCGGGATCTGTTTGCAAGTATGCCCGGTCGAGGGAGCGATCGTTCCCCAAGAACGCCCCGATTTACAGAAAACTCCCTAATTTGGCGAGAAATGACCTATCTTCTAGAAGTTGAAAACGTTTACGCGGGTTACGTGCAGGATCTCTACATCTTGCAGGGAGTCAACTTTCGCGTCGCGCCGGGGGAGTTGGTCACGGTCATCGGCCCCAACGGCGCGGGCAAATCCACCCTCGCCAAAACCATTTTCGGACTTTTGACCCCGAAATCGGGCGCGATCACCTTTAAAGGCGAAAATATCACCGGATTGAAATCGAATCAGATCGTTCCCCTCGGCATGGGTTACGTTCCCCAAATCGCCAACGTTTTCCCCTCGCTCACGATCGAGGAAAACCTAGAAATGGGAGCCTTTACCCGCAAGGGAACGATTAAATCGCTCAAAGATCGCATTTTTACCATGTTTCCCCGTCTTCGGGAACGCCGGAACCAGAAAGCCGGAACGCTCTCCGGTGGGGAACGGCAGATGTTGGCGATGGGACGCGCGCTGATGCTGGAACCGAATTTATTGATTCTCGATGAACCCTCCGCCGCGCTGTCACCGATTTTAGTGAATAGTGTTTTCGAGCAGATCAAAGCCATTAACGAGACGGGAACAGCGATTATTCTCGTGGAACAGAACGCGAAAAAAGCGTTAATGATGGCCGATCGAGGCTATGTTTTAGAGAGCGGTCAGGATCGGTGCGAGGGGACGGGACAAGAGTTATTAGATAATCCGAAAGTGGGCGAACTGTATCTCGGCGCGGCCTATCATGGAAAAGAGCGATCGGAGGGATAAAACCCCGCGAGATATTGTTATTATCGGGAGCGGTATCGGTGGATTGGTCGCCGGAGCATTACTAGCCCGAAACGGTCGGGATGTATTAATCTGCGAGAGTCACACCATCGCGGGAGGTGCGGCCCATAGTTTCACCCGAAAAGGCTTTCATTTCGATTCCGGCCCGTCTTTTTATTGTGGCTTAGGTAATCAAAATCCGAGCCGTAATCCGTTAAAACAGGTACTCGATTTACTCGGAGAATCGCTAGAAGTTGTTCCCTACGATCCGCTAGGTTTCTATCACTTTCCCGATCGAACGATCCCGATCTATTGTCAACTCGATCGATATTGCCAGGAAATCGCGAAAATCAGCCCATCCGGCGCGAGAGAATTAGAAGAATTCCAACGGCGATTACTGGCGGTTTACGATTGTTTGCAGGAAATTAAAACCATAAATCTCCGCGCGGATTGGCGAGTGATTCCCGATTTACTTTTTAATTCTTTCGGCAGTTTACTAAAAGCTTTCCCACAATTACCGATTATCAATAGTTCGGTCGGGAAAGTTATGTCGGAAACCGTGACCGATCCGCGGGTGAAACGATTGATCGATCTCGAATGTTTTCTGCTATCGGGATTGAAAGCCGAGGGAACAATCGCCCCGGAAGTCGCGTTCATGCTGGGGGAGAGAAATCGATCGAACGTCGAATACCCGATCGGCGGAAGCGGCGCGATCATCGACGCGTTAGTACGAGGATTGACCCGTTTCGGCGGCGAATTACGGTTAAACTGTACGGTAGAAAAAATCCTCGTGAAATCGGGAAGAGTAACGGGAGTTCGCCTACAAAACGGCGAGGAAATCCCCGCGAATACCGTCATTTCTAACGCGACGATCTGGGATACCTACGGACATCTATTAGAACCCGAAGATTTACCCGTTGACTACCGAAAAAAAGCCCTAGAAACCCCAGCGATCGATAGTTTCCTGCATCTACATTTAGGCATAAAAGCGGACGGATTGGAGGGATTAGCCGGGCATCACGTCGTCGTTCATTCAGACGAGCGGGACATTACCGAACCGGGCAATACCTGCATGATCTCCATCCCCACCGTCTGGGATAAAAAACTCGCGCCGGACGGACACCACGCTATCCACGCATATACATTGGAACCCTACGACGGATGGCGGAAAGATTCCAGTTACGAGGAGCGAAAACGGCGGAAAGCGGAGATATTGTATCGGGCGATCGAGCGGGTGATCCCGGATCTACGGGAGAGAATTGTTTTAGAATCGATCGGGACTCCCCTAACTCACGCGCGTTTCCTGCGTCGTCACCGGGGGACATACGGGCCGGGAATCGTCACGGGACAGGGAATGTTTCCGAGTTGCCACACACCCATCAAAGGACTCTACCGTGTCGGGGATAGTACACTCCCCGGAATCGGGGTTCCCGCGGTAGCCATGTCGGGGATTTTATGCGCGAATACCTTAAAAAACTAACCCTCTCTCGCGCCAGATCAGTAATAATCCACTAATCGACACGAATAACATTACCACCTGTTTAAATTGGTCGATACTCATTCGTTCCAAAACTTTCTGACCTAACCAGTTGCCCGGCCACGCGGCTAATCCCAACAGCAAACCGTAACCGAGAAAGGGAATATGTAATACTCCGAAAGCGGCGTAGGCGATTAATTTGGCGACGTGAACCGCGACCATGTGAACCGATTTCGTGGCGATCATCGGTTCTTTTACCAGTCCGTAGTTAATATAAAATAGATTCAGCATCGGCCCGGTACTGCCTACCAACCCGGACAGGAAGGCGTAGATTAAACCCGCGGGCATAAAATACCAAGTACGGATTTTGAAAAAGGGATTGTTCTGTTGAAAGAGTTGGCTGACGGAGGAGAAAACCAGGAAGATGCCGAGGACGAGAGGGAGCCATTTTAGTTGAATATGGGCGAAAACAAACGCCCCTAGGGTAGAACCGACGATCGCCCCCGGCATATACCACCAAGTCGAGGGCCAATCGATTTCCTTCCAATACAACCCCATCCGTTGCAGATTGCCGAATAGCATTCCCGTGGTCAACACCGGGGGAATTACGGTCGCGTCGAAGAACCAGCCTAAAACCGGGAGTAGGATTAACGGACTCCCCCCGCCGGCTAGGGTACTAAAAAACCAGCCCAGACTTCCCGCCACAAAAAGCGTGATCGTTATCATCGATTGGAAAACACGTTTTTAAAAGTTTCTTAACCAATCTTAGTCGATCGGGATGTCTTCCGAGGGATCTTCATCCACGTATTTCCATTCCAGATTGGGCATGGCCTCGAAAGCCTGTCGGACGTAATCCTCCCAGAGTTTCCGCATTTTTGCCAGATAGGGATCGCCCAAGCGCAGTTGTAATTTGTGACGGAGGTGCAGGCTATCGGTCTCGTACATGACGATATACAGGGGCGGGCCGACGGAAATATTCGATTTCATTGTCGAATCTAGGGATAATAGGGCGCATTTAGCCATTTCCTCCAGCGGGGTGTCATAGGTGATCGTGCGATCGAGAATCGGTTTCCCGTACTTCGTCTCGCCGATTTGCAGGAAAGGTGTTTCCCTCGTGGCTTGAATATGATTTCCCTGGGGATAAATCAGAAATAATTGGGGATCTTCTCCTTTAATTTGCCCGCCGAGCAGGAAATTACACTGAAAATCGATATTATCGCGCTCTAACCACGCTCGATCCCGGTCTTGGATCTGCCGGCTTTTATCGCCGATATAGTTGGCGACATCGTAGAGACTGTTGAGGGAATGTAAATTGATATCCTCGCGGTTGTGAATATCCCGTTTGAGTTCATGGATCATTCCCTGCGTCACCGAGAGATTCCCCGACGCGCACATCAGGATCGCCCGATCGCCCGGTACGGAAAAATCGAACAATTTCCGATAGGCTGAAATATAATCGACCCCCGCGTTCGTGCGCGAGTCCGCCCCCATAACGATCCCGAAACGATTGATAATTCCCAAACAATAGGTCATATTCCGCGACTGAAGGTAGTTATTAGCTATCAGCATTCAGCGTTCAGCATTCAGCTTTTAATTTTACGCTATCGATTCCAGCTTAGGGGCTGACGGCTGATAGATGACTGGAAACCAACGGGTTACAAGCCTCCCTTTTTCAGGGGAAAAGTTTTCGGGGGGAGTTTGGACTTCCCTCCAAAAACCTACCTCCTGCCTCCTGCTTCCTGCCTTCTGCCTTCTGCCTCCTGCCTCCTGCCTCCTGCCTCCTTACGCCATGACCATACCGCCATCGACGTTGAAAACCTGCCCGGTGATGTAGGCCGCGGCGGGATCTACCGCGAGAAAACGCACCATTCCCGCGACTTCCTCCGGTTTGCCGTAGCGCGCGAGGGGGATAAATTTCAGGATTTCCTCGGCTTTCAGGTCGTGGGTCATGTCCGTTTCGATGAAACCGGGGGCGACCGCGTTGACGGTGATGCCGCGGCTGGCGAATTCTTTAGCGAGGGTTTTGGTCAGACCGATGACCCCGGCTTTCGCGGCGCTGTAGTTGGCCTGTCCGGGATTGCCCATCAGACCCGATACAGAGGTGATATTGATGATCCGGCCGCTTTTCTGCTTGAGCATGAATTTACTGACGGCGCGGGTGCAGAGGAAAACCCCGGTTAGGTTGAGATCGATGACCGCTTGCCAGTCCTCTAGCTTCATTCTCAGCATGAGGGTGTCGCGGGTGATGCCGGCGTTATTGACGAGAATATCGATCTGGCCGAATTTGGCGCGCGCGTCCTCGACTAATTTATCCACTTCTTCGGTTTTGGAAACATCTGCCTGGAGAGCGATCGCCTCCCCACCCGCGGACGTAATTTCCGCGACCACTTCATCGGCCGCGGTACTCGATCGAGCGTAGTTTACCACCACGCGCGCGCCCTGCTCGGCCAACGCGAGGGCGATCGCTCGACCGATGCCCCGCGAGGCCCCCGTCACTAACGCTACCTGTCCTTTCGCCGATTGATATTCTTCGGGTAATCGCTTCATACTCTTTCGATCTCTCCAATATAATAGAGCCGATGCCATCTCGCTCCCGCCATGAAACCTCTGTATCGGGTTATCTCCAGACTCTCGATCCTATTTTTTCTCTCCTTTCTGGCAACCCTGACCATTTTTTCCGATTTTCCAGCACAGTCGCGAGTAGAACCCACGGTCTCGGTCAAAACAATTTATTATCCCATTCAAGGGACAACCTCGACACAGCTACGGGAGCAAATGGATCGATTCGGCCCTCCCGACCCGAAAACAGGCCGGCGTTTCAGCGCTTACGCGAGGTGGAATGTCAACTGGCGCTACTGGACGTTTAAACCCGATAACAGTGCCTTGTGTGGTTTGACGCGTCTGGAAGTCACGACCAATGTAACGATTACCTTACCGCGTTGGATTCCCCCGGCGAATGTATCTCGATCGCTGGTACAACAATGGAATAAGTTTATGAGCGCTTTAGTGATCCATGAAAACGGACATAAAAAGCACGGTGTTCTCGCGAGTCAGGAAATCGGTCAACTCTCGTGGGATCGATTCGCTCGATCGAACTGCGACGAGGTAGGGCAACTCTTTAATCAAACCGCGAACGCGATTATACAAGCTTACAGTCAAGCGGATGTCGAGTACGATAAGGTCACGAAACACGGCATCACACAGGGAGCGGTTTTCCCGTAATTTTTACGGAATTTTACAAAACTCGCGGATTCTCGATCGAAATCTCACGATTTTTAAAATTGTTTCTATTGGCAACCGCTAACCATCCTTCGATCGCATCTTTCAGATTCGCGATCACTTCTTGTTCCGTATCCCCCTCGGTAATACAACCGGGCAAAGCGGGAACTTCCGCCCAATACCCACCCTCTTCAGCGGGATGAATAATCACATTGATTTTCATGCTAATTGCCCAATGATTCTTGGTTTTTCTGATTCTATCGTAAGCTCGATCGAAGACTCACGTTGGAATTCAAGCAAGTAATAGCCGTCCTTTGGGTTGGGGAATCTCCCGTCCTAATTCTCGTGCGGTTTCAATCCATTCTTGAATCGTGATTTCAGCATTGTGTACGGCATCTTGATAAGTTTCCCCATCGGCCATACATCCGGGCAATTCGGGAACTTCAACGATAAAAGCCTGATTGTCTTCACTCCAATAAATAATCAATTCATAGCGAATCTTCATTTTGTTTTCCTAATTTATATTTTAAAATCAAGCCACGAATCTATTTGATCTGACAAGTTTGAATTTTTCCTTTTTTATCTTTTCGATTCCTGATCTCGTGAAAGAAAATAGGATGATTTCTTCGTGAGCGTTTCATGAGATCGCCTGGATCGTTGACATAAATCAGAATATTAGTATCAACGGCGTTCATGTAACATATCCCGTGTAAGCCGAGGAGTGTTTGACGGAATCGGATTCTGTCGCATTCTCTCGACGAGAGATTTTAGAAATTGTTTTTTAACCTCTACATCGGTAATCGGGGGGGATACAACCGCGGGAGACTGAATTAGCAATTCTACCTCGGTTCCTTCGGGCAACTCGCAAGGCGATCGAAGTACAAAAGTACCATTGCTATAGCTCGCTTTTAGAACTTGGAACATAAAAAACTACCTTTATCCACAATATGATTATTAAAAAACATGAATTTATAGCTCATAAAAGCGATATTTGAAAATTAGCATCACCTTGCTCAAGGTGGCAGGTTTGAATGGCGATATAAAATGGGATTTTCTCTAGTTCTCTGTTAGGGTGCCAAGAAAATGTGACTAAGTTATCGCATCTTTTAAAATACGCAAGTAAGAGCATTTGAAGTTGGATAAGTACCACTCTTGTCGCGTGTTTAATCATAGATTCGTGTAAATTTTCCGAATCATCGTTTTCATGAAGTAGAGGTACGGGAAAAGTAAGGCTTCCGTGAGCGAACTGATTTCGCAATTGAGAAACTATCAAGAGACCTATTCCAGCAAAACCAAATTCCGTAGTTTCCAACAAATCTGTATTAACTACTTTAGTATCAAGGCATACCGAAGCCGATTCACGAAAGAGGTTCACTTCTTCAACAAGACCAGTTAGTAATCTCTTTGATGCAAATTCTTGATTTAAGTAATAATAGGCTTTAAAAATTTTGGGGTTTGTATCTCTATTTTTGGATTTCTTAGGTGGCTTAGGTAGCTTAATAATGTTCAGGGTTGCTTCGAGCGCTCCCCAAGTAAAATTAAATACGGAGCAAGCCTCAACAAAGCGAGTCAAAAGATCCTGGCGTGCGATATCGTATTCATCCGCCAGCGCGCACCAACCGAAGCTTAGGTTATGTTGCGTGGTCTCGACTTTAATTTTACGAATTGAGGCCGCAATCATTAGCCAATCACATACCAAGTCCCAATCTGAACCATCTGGCAAATCACTTAATATATGAGCTAAACCAGCGCAGTGTTGGTCGAGAGCGATGAGTGATTCATTAGATTTCATTAGCTTACACAAAAGTTGAGGTATTAAAAAAGTGATAAAGTGAACAACATAAACTTTCTAATGTAAACCGATTGTCGCTATTATTACAAGCGTTACATATTACCGCCACTCCAGCATTTCCTCTATCGTTAAATTAATATCACTAGCGATCTGCCGTAGCAACCTCGGGGCTATATCACGACCTTTGTGAACGGGGACTGTTGTCGCCCTTCCATCTTCGTGACGGAATTGTTTGTGCGAGCCTTTCTGTCGTACTTCTACAAATCCTAAATTTTCTAGTATCCGTACAACCTCTTGCGGCTTGAGAACAGGAATGTTATTCACGCTTTAAGAAACCGAAATTTGTTGTACACCGATGAACTCCGTCTCGAAGACGAGAGTTTCATCCTCTAGAAGCATCTCGACCACCTCGCGCAGATTTTCCTGTAATTCATCCAAGGTCTCCCCTTGAGAGTGCGCGCCGGGAAATCCGGGAACATAACCGATATAAAGATTAGTAGCCGTATCCTTTTCAATAACAGCCGTGAAAGTTTTCATAGGCGCAATTCCATTTTAATAAGTCTTATAGTTATCGCGACTATCCACAGCATAGCATTGGAGTCTAGGAGTTATTTCTTAAGAGATCGTGTATTCACTATGTTGACTCCAACCTCTAGCCAACCCTCGATCGCTTCTTTGAGCATTTCGCTCGCTCGTAACTCTCTCCCCAAGGCCGGGTAAAGCCGGGACGGAACCACACCAAACGCCGTCCTCTTGCCAGATAACCGCCTTAATTTTCATGTTTTTTGTCGTGAAAGTTTCCTTTCAGATAACACCGGCAATTCGTGGGGAATTCTCGCGAGAGGATTACCGTCCGTGGGTGGGAAAGCCGAGTTGACGGATTACCTGATGCTTTCTCGCTTCTTCTAAATTCTTCAGATCGTTATAGTGAACCCAGTGGATACAGTCTACCGGACAGGTATCGATCGCTTCCTGAACGATCTCTTCCTCGTCCCCGTCCTGATTGAAGACGCGCGATCGACCGTACTCTCCCTCGATAAAAAACGTGTTCGGGGCGACGTGCGCGCAGTGTTTACAGCCGATACAGGTGGGTTCATCGACATAAACCGCCTTCTGGCGCAGTAAACCCCCTAGCTCTGGCTCGAAACCGGAGCGATCGGGCGAATCTCGAAGAAAGCCCCCTAGTTCTGGCTCGAAACCGGAGCGATCGGGGGCGAAATCAAACTCAGCCATCTATTTAGGCGCTCCAGCGTTGAACGACCAGACGAATGGAACCATCGGGATTTTTCTGTTGTTCGGCCACTTGAAAACCCTGTTTCGAGGTTTCCGACAGGATCGCGTGGACAGCGTAGCCCTGATTCACCTTTCTCAAAAATCCATCGACCGTTAACGGTTGTTGCCAGTATTGTAGGTCGGCGACTAACTCGTACTCGTTCCCGTTCCAACGGAAGCCGATGTCGTGGTTATTCTCTTGCTCGATCACCACGTTGGCCGTCACCGTCTGGCCCTGATAGCCTCTAACCGGGTGGGGACCCTCTTTCCACTCACAGCCCATATCCGAGAGAGCGGCTTTGAGGGACGCGAGATCGCGGATCTTGGTTTTGATGTTGCTAAAGTGTGACATAGTTTTCAGTGGCTAAAATGAAGGAATTTCAAGGGAAGTAGGCAAAAAAATCACCAATCGCTAAAGCTGGCCTCATTGGTCGCCGTCGCGGATTGGGTAACGCTTTGATGGTAGTATTCCGATGTTTTCTCCTGAGCGACCACCACCCCGAGACTCGCCTCGATCGCCGCGGTCACTTCTTGACAAGATGAACCGACTATGCCTGTCACCTTTTCCAGGACTCGACCATCGGGATAGATGATGAACTCTAGGCTTTCCATGCTCATAGGGGTTCGGGGGCGAGAATCGTCTTCAGGGTAAACTGGCCGTTCAAGAGGCTCTATCGCTCTCCTAACAATAGTTTGTTAATCGTAGCAATATGGTTAAAATTTTAGCAAAAGTTTATATTCTGTCATCCCCTAACTAGGGATAATTCTAGGTCGCGTTTCCTCTCTTTCCGGCGATCGGGGAGGGCGATCGAGCGACGGCGAAATTTTAACAAAACTACACGAAAAGAGCGGTAGGAAGGGATAAAGTGAAAAAGAGAGGAGGAGTGACCGGGGACGACCGGAACGGCGATAATAGAAGTTTGTCTATATTGATCCCAACAGATATGAATAGAGAATCAGCGAGCGATCGGATTCGGGTCGGCGTGTTAGGCTTCGGCGGATTGGGACAGGCCGCGGCGCGAATGCTGTTCCCGAAACAAGAAATGATCTGGACGGCGGCCGCGGATAAGGCGGGCTACGCTTACCGCCCGGAGGGATTAGATCCCGACAGCGCCATCGAAACCTATCACCGACACGGTTCGATCGGTTATCTCGAACCCTACGGAACTCTCAGCCAGGACAGCATCGGCGAGTTAATCGCCCGCGCCCCCGTCGATGGTTATTTCCTCGCCCTGCCCAACCTGCCGAATACCTTCATGGCGGACGTGGCGAGAACTTTTATTCGATCGAACTGGCGCGGGGTATTAGTAGACGCGCTCAAACGTACCAGCGCGGTCGAACAGTTACTCGAACTGAAAAACGAACTCAAGGAAGCGGGAATCACCTATCTCACCGGTTGCGGCGCGACCCCCGGATTACTCACCGCGGCGGCCGCTCTAGCGGCGCAGAGTTACGCCGAGATCCATAGCGTGAAAATTACCTTCGGCGTGGGAATCGCCAACTGGGAAGCCTATCGCGCCACGATCCGCGAGGATATCGCCCATTTACCCGGCTACGACGTGGAGACGGCGCGGGCGATGAGCGATGCCGAGGTAGAAGCGTTATTAGATAAAACCAACGGTATCCTGGCACTGGAAAATATGGAACACGCGGACGATATCATGCTGGAACTGGCGGGAATCTGTTCGAGAGAACAGGTAACGGTCGGCGGCGTGGTGGATACGCGCAACCCGAAAAAACCCCTCAGTACCAACGTGAAAATCACCGGGCGCACCTTTGAAGGAAAGCTTTCCACCCATACGTTCACCCTCGGGGACGAGACGAGTATGGCGGCCAATGTCTGCGGGCCGGCCTTCGGTTATCTCAAGGCGGGAATCTCTCTCCACCGTCAGGGATTACACGGGTTATGGACGGCGGCGGAAATTATGCCCCGATTCGTGCGCTAGGGTGAGCCACGCGTCACTACAAACACCAAGCGTCTAGAATCGGCTAAAACTAAAGTGAATTTAGATCGGGCGGGAAAATCTCGCCCATTTTTTAGTCTCATTATCCGGCGGTCGGTAAACCACCGATTCCCGCACCTATGACCGCGATCTTCGCCATCTTACTACAATTACCACCGTGGAGATTTTTTGCGTTATATAACCATATAGCTGTATCGTAAAATGTTTTTTAGAAATAACTTTATAGTGATATAGTTATATCATGGTTTAATCAAAGGAGTCCGGCACCGATCGCCCGATCTCCCCGCGCCCGATCGAGAGTCGGCAGAGGTAACGCTCTATGCGAAGATTCTGGTTATTTTTCCTCGTTCTCGTCAGTTTCCTGCTTTTTCTGGCGTTTGATATAGATTACATCCCGCCCGCACTCGCCCTCACCCGATCGCAACGCGAAGCACCCGGACAGATGTTATATCAATCCCGTCACAGCTTACGGGACGAAACTGGAAGTCCGTGGCAATTGGTGTTATTTAAACGGGTAAAAGAGGGACAAATTACCGATTTAAGCCTCCGTTTAGTCGGTTTTCCCGAAGGGATCGAATTCCTGCACCCGGACAGATTACCGATTACTACCGAAACCGGGGAAATTTTGACCGCTCCGGACGAATTCGCCCGGAATTCCCCCGCGCCGAATGTCGGTCAGTACGCGATGGCGGATATCCTCCCCCGACTCCCCGCGTCCGGGGATCTCGAGCTTTCCCTACCCCTCGAAAAACCCCGAACCCTGACCGTTCCCGCGCCCGTTTTACTCGAATGGCAACTTTTTAGAGACTATTACCCTATAAAACAAACTTTATCGCTATGATGTGGATTACCGGCCATATTATCGCCGTTTTTATCGGTATTAGTCTCGGTTTACTCGGTGGGGGGGGATCGGTTCTCGCGGTTCCCACCCTCGTCTACGTGATGGGAATCCCCCCGAAAGAGGCGATCGTTCTCACCTTGGTCGCGGTCGGTTTCGTCAGCGTTCTCGGCGCGATACCCCATTGGAAACTCGGTAATATCCAGCTAAAAACCGCCGCCATCTTCGGTTTCTCGACGATGATCGGGGCGTACTCCGGCGCGCGGATCGCCACGTTACCGTTCGTCACCGATACCCTCCAGATGTTACTATTCGCGGCGATGATGCTCGTGGCCGCGCTCGCCATGATCGTCAAAAGTAGTCGCCGGGAGAAATCGATCGAACCCGAAGAACTCGATTTCTATTCCAGACCGGTTTGTCGTTACTGTTGGCTCTGGCTAATAACCGAGGGCATCGGAGTCGGTATCCTGACGGGATTGGTGGGAGTGGGAGGGGGATTCGCCATCGTTCCCGCGCTGGTATTACTGGCGAAACTGCCCGTGAAACAAGCGATCGGGACTTCTCTAGTCATTATTTCTATGAACTCGGTGGCGGGATTTCTCGGCTATTTCGGTCGCGTTCCCGTGAATCTGTCCCTTTTGGTTTCCTTTACCCTAGCGGCGAGTATCGGCATGATCGCGGGCGCGTATCTGGTCAAATTCGTCAGCGCGAAGCACCTTCAGAAAGCTTTCGGCTATTTTCTCCTAACTATCTCGGTTTTCGTCCTCTGGCAAAATCGCGAGGTCTTTAAACCCGCTTCCTCTGCCAAGATGAGCGGGAATTACGCGGGATTATCCGGCAAAAAACCGCATTACGCGACGTTAAGCGACAATCGATCGCTTTCCCGATACTAAAACGTCAACACGCGATACTCCACTCCCGTTTCAAAAATCCTTACCCCACCCCCCTCGGCGATCGTTTGTTTCAGGGCGATCGGGTTCGTTACATTCACTCCCGCGAGGTAATCTACCCCCATATCGGCGAATTCCGCTAACCAGGGAACGGTGGGACCCATTAGAACCACTTTCGCGTTTCGCGATAGTTCCATCAGACGGGGGAAAGTTTTATTGGCGATCGAGGTGGCGGTGAGAAAAACCCAATCGACACCGGGTAAAATATACTCGGCCGCGGGATCGGGCAGGTCGCGCTCGGTCGGTTGTCTCTCGATCACGGTTAACTCCACCTGTTCCTCGTAACGCTGTAAACCGGGATAACGACCGATGACCGCCACTTTCCGACCGCGAATCAAGGGCAGAAAACGCTCGAAAACAGCGAGATTTCCCGTTCCGATAGGTTCGGCGCGCTCTATCAACGTCGATCGCCGATTGATCGAAGCGTTAATCGCCGCGAGTCCGATCGTAGCCTCGTAAGCGTTCCAAGATTTTACCCAAGGCGCGAGGGAAGCGATCGATTTTCCTACCAGCGTTCCCGGCCACGGTAACGTTCGCGTGGGAATCGCCGGACTCATACATAAACCGATCCCGTCCGCTTGGCAATAGGTCCACGTCAGACCGATAATAATTTCTTCGATCGAAGTTTCATCTTCGGCGCGTTCGAGAAGGAGTTCGTAGATCGATCGGGGGTTCATAATTAAATCGGGAAAGGTAACAGTTAGCCGGTACACTACATTCTAATGATCGACGCTAAAATTATCTAAAAATTCCCGAACCGTTACAATCGGAATCCATCAAAAAGGATGTAGTACCAATAAATCCTCATCACCGGTAATTAGATACTTGGCTCGTCCACTAACCGCGAGTTCTAAATATTTATTATCCTTGGAATCTCGACATTCCTCGATCGGTTCGATACTCTCGATCCAAACCACCCGCGGTAACAATTCGGTTAAAAACACGGTTCGATCATCGAGCGTGAGATATTTATCGAACTTCGGACGATAGAGAACCGTTATTAGTTCTTCTTGGATAGTATCTGTCATTAAAATACGACCTTGATAACGAGCGATATCTAAAGCTTGCCTCGGATTGCTTCGGGGAAAAAGAAGCGCGCTGACAATCACGTTAACATCGAAAACGAATCGGCGTTCATTCATTTTCCTGCAAAATTTCCGCCAGTATTTCCATCGTCAATCCTCTTTCTATAGACTTATTACCGATTTCATCCATAATTCGACCCAAACGATCTTTTTCGGGTTTCCGATCGCTCTCCCGCGAAGATTCTAAAATCTCAGAAGTTAAGCTATTTTCTCCCGCTTCTCGGCGGACTTTTTCGAGGCTTTTTTTCAATCGATCGATCGCCTGTTCCCGCGAGTTTTCAACGATCGATCGCAAAATATCCGTTAATTGTAACCCGATACGCTCTTTTTCTTCCGGGCTGGCAGAGCGGTAAAATCGGGCGATTTCCGAGGGAACTTCGATAGGGATGGTTTCTCGATCGGACATAACGAACGCGCTTTTAAAATCTCTACCTCGATTATAATTCACCGTTCCCGTTGGCTATCTCCCGGATCGCGTCTACTAAAGTTTGTAAATGATGGGGTTCGTGGGTGGCCATGAAAGTAAATCGCAGGCGACTGGTGGGAACCGTGGGCGGCCGGATAGCGGGAGCGAAAATCCCTCGATCGAGTAATCGCCGCGACCATTCTAACGCCTCCCCCGGACCCGACAACGCGAGGCAGAGAATCGGCGACTCCGACGGCAGAAGATTAAAATCCCGCAAATTATTCTTGACAAATTCTGTATTTCGGTGTAGTAAAACACGGCGATCGGGTTCCTGACGGACAATCTCGATCGCCCGTCTCGCGGCCGCCGTATCCGCCGGGGATAACCCGGTCGTGTAAATCCAGGTCGCCGCGCGATTGCGGAGAAAATCGATTAACTTCGCCGATCCCGCCACGTATCCCCCCAAACCGCCCAACGCCTTACTAAGCGTTCCCATCTGAATTAACTCCCGTCCCGTACAGCCGAAATACTCCACGCATCCCGCCCCGTTTTCCCCCATCACCCCCGTCGCGTGCGCCTCATCGACTAAGACCATACATTTATATATATCCGCGAGATCGAGCAATCCCTCTAGCGGACATAAATCCCCGTCCATGCTGAACACGGTATCGGTAAGGATCAGACAATGACGGTACTCCCGCCGATACTCCCGTAATTGTCGCTCTAAGTCTTCCAGATTACAGTGGGCGTATTCCCGAACCGTCGCGCCACTGAGATTCGCCCCGTTTTTCAAACTGGAGTGATTGTATTTATCCCCGAAAATCAGATCCCGTCGCCCTACCAGGCAGGCAATCGTCCCCAGATTCGCCAGATAGCCGGAACTGAAAACGATCGCCCCATCCGTTTGTTTCAGGGAGGCGATCGCCGTTTCTAAGTCTCGATGAATGTCTCGGTGTCCACTAAGTAGACGCGATCCGGTGGTTCCGGTTCCGTAAACCCGCGTCGCCTCGATCGCCGCCTCGATCGTCCGTTCATCCGCCGCCAGACCTAAATAATCGTTACTGGCGAAATTAATCAGCGATCGACCGTCTAACTCGATTACCGCCCCCGATCGACCCCGTATCGTCCTCGTCTGACGGTACCAATCGGCGCGATGGATAGTATCTAGGGCTTTCTCGATCCAATCGTAGGCGGAAGACATAGGGATATGGGGGGGATAGGGAGATCGGGAAGTTTTTCGGGAAAAAGGGAAAGGGAAAAGGGGAAAGTAATAGAAATATACCAATGATGAATATAGAGAAAGTAATAATTATTTTCTCCCTCGTCCCCCTCACCTCCTGCCTTGTGCCTCCTGCCTCCGCCTTACGTTTCCGGGTTCACTCGGAGTAAATAGCCGAGTAACCAATTGGCCGCGGTGGCGCGACGGGTCATTCTCGGGTTAAATTCGCCGATTTTATAGCCTTTAAAGCCGAGTTTCTCTTTCAAGAGTTGTTTATCTTCCGGGGGGATCGATCGGGTTAATTTAACCGTCGGCGGACGATTCTCGATAAAATCGGGCGGTTCGGGGTAATCTTCCCGCCAATCCCCGTCAACCTCGCTATTGTCCCATCGCTGTTGACTCTCATCCCAGCGATAACCTAAACTTTCCCAGACCAATCGATTTACCGTAGCATCATCGATCTCGTCGTTGAGAATCATCCAGATCGTATCGATCGATAGTGATGGGTTCATAAATTGTACCTTCGCGCGAAAATCCAAATCTATCGAGCTACCGCTCTATACTGAATTGTATTCCGATTGTTCTCTGTCCCCCCCGATCCCTTGCCTCCCTCCCCCCTGAAAATCGCTCTCGTTCTCGCTATCGGGGTTCTCTCGGTATCGACGGCCGCGATTTTTATCCGGTTGGCGAGTGAGGCGGCCGGAGGGGGTAGCATCGCCTTCAGTTTATTTCTAGCCGCCTCCCGGATGATTCTCGCCTCGATCGTCCTGCTTCCGAACTGGTTTCGGAACACGAGCGAGAAAACCACCGCGAAAGCCTATTATCTAGCGATCGCCGCCGGATTCGCCCTCGCCTGTCATTTCGCCACCTGGACGGCTTCCCTATCCTACACCTCGATCGCCGCCTCCACCACTCTCGTGGTCACCAATCCCCTCTGGATCGCCCTGATCGGTTGGTGGTGGTTCGGAGAAAAACCCCGGCGATCGACCTTTCTCGGGATTTTCCTGGCTTTGTCCGGCGGCATTCTCGTCGCTTTCGGCCCGACAGACCACAACGCGGCGTACCCGAATCCCTTACTGGGAAACGGACTGGCTTTAGGCGGCGCGTGGATGGCCAGTTTCTATATCCTATGTGGACGGGAAGCGCGGCGCGAGGAATTGAGCGTCGGCCGTTATGTAACGCTCGCCTATAGTACCGCCGCCCTAGTGTTATTACCGTTGCCATTTTTGACGGGAGGAAATTATCTTGAGTATTCCCCCGCGGTATACACTTACGTGCTGTGGATAGCCCTCGTTCCTCAGTCGATCGGTCATACGAGTTTTAACTGGGCTTTACGTTGGGTGTCCCCCACGGTGGTTAGCCTGGTCATCCTGTTCGAGCCGATCGGCTCTAGCCTTTTAGGAGTCTTGATTTTTCGAGAAATCCCCCCCGCGAGCGCGATCTACGGGGGATTTATCCTGTCGATCGGGGTGATATCGGCCATCGTGGGAACGAGAGATAAATCACAGCCCTATAGTGATGCCGATCACACCGAGTGATCCGTCCTGGATATAAAGTAGAAAGTGTGGACAAAATTGTACGTGTTTTCACGATCCAAGTTTGTACGGATTCAATCTTACCCGATCGAATCGAGAAATCTTCCCTCGCGTGATCCGATAGTTCCCTTTCTTTCCGGATCGGGTACTCTAATCACGCGTGATTTCCGATCTTGACGGCACTAGAGGGAATACAGTTAACTGAATTTCATCGAGCGGGAGTGTTCTGCCCGAGCGGGAGGTAACAACATGAGCTGGAAACGATGGGCGAGGAGATCGTCTCGATCGCCCTCGAATCGAGGATTCACGATGTTAGAAGTCGTGATCGCTATTTTAACGATCACGACCTTTCTTACCGGAACCTTACAGTTAATGGCGATTAACGCCCTCTATAAAGCGAGATCGGAAAGACAGATCCGAGCCAATTACTGGATTCAAGAAGACATGGAAGATGTCAAGTTGACCGCATCGCGACTCAACGATCCGGGAGCTTGCACGACAGGATACGCCCAAGCCCTGAAAAGCGCGTTAGCCGCTCAAGTCATTGCCTCGCGTACCTTCGTCGGTAAGCGATACGAACTTATCCGAAAATTTCCCGATGACAAAAAGGGTCTCCATCGCCTACGAATTGACTATACCGTGCAGTTAGCCTCGACCGAAACGGCTAATGACTACCAAAATCAAGAAACCGTGATTGCCACTAGTTCCTTTGAGGTGATTCCCGATGCTTCTTTCCAATGTCCGTAGGCTCTCGCTCGATCGAGGTTACACTCTCGCGGAAATCTTAGTGGTTCTCGTGATCATCGGCATCAGCGCGGCTTTGGCGGCCCCGAATCTGATCTCCTGGTCTCACCGTCAAAAAATGCGATCGGCCGTAAAAATCGTGCAGGGAGCGATGGAAGACGCGCAGAGGCAGGCGATCCGTCTCGGGAAAAAATGTACCTTACAACTCGATGGGGCTAGGAACGATGGAATGACCACTTACAATCGGTTAACAGCCGAGACAACCGATCGGGGGCAATGCCTAGTAGCCACGGCAAGTGCCAGACCGTCGGGATTGGATGAAAATGACAAGGATCGGGTGATTTTGGAACTTCCCAACGAGATTCGGATGGTAACAAACATTGCATCTTACAACAACTATCCTAAGATCGTTTTTTCTTTTCTCGGAAATGTCTCGCATCCGAACCAGGCTCTGGATCTCTTTCCGTCCGACAGCTCGAATCCAGCGGAGAACTTCAAAAAGTACCCGATGATCGTGCTGTATTCCACCCTGGAAAATCCATCGTCCGCGTCCACCTCTCAACAGAGACGCTGTGTGGTGATCGTTTCCATGTTAGGAGCGCTTCGCACGGGGATTTATAAGGGAGCGTTGACCGATCTTGACGCGAATCAATGCAAAATCCAGGTTGATGGTGGTGCCTCCAATTAGCCCCCGAGCCTCGTCTTCCCGAAAGGCACTCGATCTCGATCCGAGAATCGATCAATTGTAAAGAAAATCACCAATCTTCTCGATCTCGATCACCGATACAATTGCTTGTTCGGCTAATATAGAGTAAGATCGAGAGTGTAGATAGATTTTCAGTAGTGCGGGAAAACCCTTAGCGATGTTTGTAGCCGAGAGGCGGAAAACGCTCCGAACTCACGAACCTCGCCAATCGAATATTATTAACAAAATTAATGGAAGGGTAACGTCATGCGCCTCTATCTTGAATACATTCTCTCTATCCACCGTCCGTCTAAGATCCCCACGCGTCGTCAACTTAGGACAGGCTTTACATTAATTGAGTTAGTCGTCGCCGCTTTTTGCATGCTCTTCGTGGTATCGATCGCTGGAAGCGGGCTGGTTAATTTGATGAGAAATAACTACAAAGCGAACGCCGACAGCGATCAACGCAATAGCCTTCAGCGCGCGCTAGAGCTGATGAGCAACGAGATCAGACGGGCGAAAGTAATCGCCGCCTCTACGAACGACATTCAATCCACTCAAACTTTTGACTGGAGCAAGGACGCGAATAAAAAGCCGATCTTGGCTTTCCGCATCACGGACCCCGACGATCCCACGCGGGCAATTAGCCAGCAGATTATCTACTACGTTCAAAAAGGCGATAATCAGTGGAACAATTCCAGTAACTCTCCCGTGTTATGGCGTTACGGCCCTCCCGTAGACTCCGAAGGCAACTACAAAGACCTCGAAGATACCGGTCAATGGAAGGCAACTCCCTTAGTATTCGGCTTGCAGGACGCGATCTTGGAAGAGTCTAAATTGGATTGCGATCTCTACCGTGATTCTCCCGATTTGCAAAAGGAATGGCAAAGATTCCCGGCTTTCAACACTTCCGATCCCGTCCCGGGAATGTACGCCTGTGTCAAAAAAGTTGACGGAACTTCGGCTCAAAATTATGGGACTCAGGTTGTCCTAGTCGCGAGTACCGAGACGAAACTCGCGATGGGTGATTCTTCTTCTTTGACCTTAAGTTCCAAAGTTTCGGCTCCCGCGGAGGATCGTTCTTACATTATCTCGCAAAGCAAGACTAATCTTCCAGCGTCGGCAACGGTTAAAATTCAGCAAGGAAATGATGTCCTTCGTATTATTCCCGTTCAAGAATCGTACGTCATCCCTAAATTGATAGAAGGAAAATGCGATTCCGTATGCCAATATGATGTGGGAGGAAATTACGATGAGTTAGTAGGTTTCGACACAATTAAAACAGCTCCGGCTAACTCCGATATTGTCGTTTATTTGGGAGGTACGGATAGTATAAGTGGGAACGTGGGCGGCGTTCAGAAAGTATCCGCTTATACTCGAGATAATCCGCCACCATCCAGTGTCAATTTTTCTCGGCCTTTGACCAATGAAGAGGTTTTATTGGTTGTGACCGACCTACAGGTAACTCCAAATCAGACTTATGTAGTTTTACTAACTATCAAGCCAACGACATGAGCGGATGTTCGAGAGGTCGAGGACAAGGGTTTTATCCCTTATCGCTCCATCGAGTAGCGACCGGCAAAACCCTTTCCTTCTTGAATAACCCGTTAAGGCCAACGCGAATTCGGAAAAGCTCACCGATACCCCGGAAAACTCGAACCGATGCAACCGATACCTGATTTCGGTTCAAAGTTTGGGAAATTTTACGCGACATTAGACAACGGGAATCGTGCTACTTAAACAACTCCCGATCCGAAATCTAGCCCGAATTCCCTTTCTAAGCGGTGAAGGCATCCCGACTCCGGGTTGGCCGATAGCGGAAACGCGAAGACATGGTGCTTCTCGATAGAAAACCTCCACGCGATTCCGTCGGGATTACATCTTTACTATCTATCAAGGTGTTAAGCTGTCCATAAATTAAATGGAATTTACGATTGATAACGCTGTTAGGCATCTAAATTTCCGGGGTGATCCAAGCCGAGCTAGGGGTTCAGCACCCGAAACACGCGATTTAAAATACGTGCGGCTTACCCTCATCCTTAATTTTTAGCTTTCGCTCCCATTGAATAAGTAAACTTCTTTCATTTAAAAGTTTATGTAAAAGAGTTTCTAAGTCTTCTTTTGATTTAAAAAATCGATGAGATACAAAGTTTTTTGCGAAATGCCAGATCGATTTAGTTAAATTTATATCCAGGCCGGATTCTAACCAATATTCCAAAATCAAAAATCAAATCCGGTATACGATCGGTAATTGAGTGTGAATCGATTTTGCCGGTATCAAAATGCCGGGGAGCGTTCGATAATCTTTCCCGGAGCGCGCTTCTCCTTTTGTCCCCGTTCTTACTCGACCCCACCCTATAGCGCTCTTCGATCACTCCGGGGTAGGTTACGGTTAGAATCACAAGCGGAAACGCGGATCGGATCGGAACTTCCCGAGAAGAGAGGGTGATCACGTCTCGAACGGGAGAAACGGTTGGTAACTCGCGAGCGAAATCCTTCCCCGATCGGAATTTTAAACGGGCGATTCGAGAGCGATCGCTCTTCGAGCGGGAATGGAAAAAAATTACCGCTAGAGGAATAGTTTCTAGGTCGGAAATTGTTGCGTGAATTCTGGCTATTTTGGACAATTAACAGATATAACGGCTAATATCTTCCCCGCGCTCGTCCGCGAGATAACTGAGAGCGCGGAAACGGAGGGCGACCGTCTCATCGTAGAGGGGATTTAATTTGCACAGGGGAGGGATATGAAAAAGGGTACGACCGAAAAGAGTAACATCTCGTTCAAACGGGCAACAACAGGGGATAACCCGAGCGAGGAAACGCGCGAATCGGACATCTTTCACTTGAATACTATCGATCGAGTGTCGGAGCGGGGCGAGAAGATCGGGAAAGCGATTCGGTTTGCCGGGGAGTGGCGGATGGGAATGAGTTAGCGTCATAGTCGTTAATTCTGGATAGGTGGGATGAGCTTTTATGGCTTTTTCGGTGCGATTTTCTTTTAGAAAAGAATCGATATATCGGGAGAAGGATAGAAAAAAAATCAGCCACGATCGAAATTTATATTCTCTCTCGGTATCCTAATCACTAGGGCTATTTTTATACTATCGCCTTTCTAGCCGTAAGGAAGTATAGAACGATTCATTTTCTTGCAATTTAAAATAAAAAAAATTCTTTTCTTAAAGCATTTAAAAAATGCTCCAAAAATTTACACGGAAACACAAATAGTTAATAGTGAACGCTCTCACTATTAACTATTCGGGCATTGAGCGGATTAGCGGATCAAGTCGTAGGAAATGTCCGTTTTCGCCGGGACGATCGTGTTGCGATCGAGTTCGTCGAGGATGCTGTTCGCGATCCAGTTGAGTAGGTTAATCGCGCCGTTGTAACCGATCGTGCTATAGCGGTGGAGGTGGTGGCGATCGAAGATCGGGTAGCCGATGCGGATTAACGGGGTTCCGGTATCCCGCCAGAGATATTTGGCGTAGGAGTTACCGATTAAGAAGTCAACCGGTTCGGTGAACAGGAGCGATCGCATATGCCACAGGTCTTTACCACCCCAAACCGTCGCGCCTTTGCCGTAGATACTGCTATCAAGGAGCGCTCTCGCTTCCGCTTCAAATTCTGGGGTGGAGTTGGTAACGAGGACGTGAACCGGTTCGATACCCACTTCTAACAGGAATTGCAGTAAACCCATCACGAGATCGGGATCGCCGTAGAGGGCGGCGCGTTTGCCGTGTAACCAGGCTTGGGTGTCGGTGATCGCGTCTACCGCGCGGCCGCGTTCTTTCTCGATTTCCGCCGGGATCGGATTGCCGGTGAGTTCCGAGAGTTTCATGAGGAATTCATCGGTGGCTTTGATCCCCCAGGGACGGGATACCGAGGTGGGCCGTCCCCATTCCTTGGCGATATAGTCGCGGGTTTTGCTGGTGGTGTAGGTTTGCAGGGCGATCGTGTGTTCCGCGTTGATCGATTCCGCCGCTACATCGAGAGGGGTTCCCCCTTGATACATCCGGTAAGTTCCATCGTTGGGAGAATCGAGATAATCCTCGTTATCGGCCAGGATGGTCGCGTTAACGTTCATCGCTTTCAACAGGCTTTTCAGTTCCCGGAAGTTGCCCATATAGGTCTCGAAACCGGGGATAAAGTTAATCGTCCCGTTGGTGGTTTCCTTTTTCTTACCCGCGGTCAGGGTGGTGAGAATCCCTTTCATCATGTTGTCGTAACCCGTGGTATGGGAACCGACAAAGCTGGGGGTGTGAGCGTAGGGAACCGGGAAATCCTCGGGAATCGAACCCTGATTTTTCGAGGTGGTGATGAACGCGCCGAGGTCATCCCCGATAACTTCCGCCATACAGGTGGTGCAGACGGCGATCATTTTCGGTTTGTAGAGGGCGTAGGTGTTAGCCAACCCTTCCACCATGTTTTTCAGTCCACCGAACACCGCCGCGTCCTCGGTCATCGAGCTAGAAACCGCGTTGAAGGGTTCTTTGAAGTGACGGGTGAAGTGGGTACGGAAATAGGCTACACAACCTTGGGAACCGTGAACGAAGGGCATGGTAGCCTCGAAACCGACCGCGGCGAGGATCGCGCCGAGAGGCTGACAGGCTTTGGCGGGGTTAACGGTGAGAGCTTCACGGGCGAAGTTTTTCTCTCTATATTCCCAGGTTTTCGTCCAATCGGCGGCTTCTTTCACCGTTTCATCCGCGGGCATTCCCTCGAAAGCTTTTTTCGCTTTAAACAGTTCCTGATACTCGGGTTCCTGGAATAGTTCGGCGTGGTCTTTAATCTTGTCTACATTCTGAGCCATTTTCAGTTTCCTCTTGAGAAATGGTGATTAGATGAGAAGGCAGGAGGCAGAGGGCAGGAGGCAGGAGGGGGAGGAGGAGGGTAAATTTTATCGGGTTTACTCCCTATCTCACCGTCTCCTTATCTCTCCGTCTCTCTTACTTTTTCCAAGGAGCGCCGATCAGATCCCAGGTGGGGCTGTTGAGGGCTAGATCCATATCGCGGGCGAAGATGGCGAATCCGTCGTATCCGTGGTAGGGACCGGAGTAATCCCAGGAGTGCATTTGACGGAAGGGAAGCGCCATTTTCTGGAAGACATACTTCTCTTTAATCCCGGAAGCCACGAGGTCGGGTTTGAGGGTTTCGACGAACTTCTCGAACTCGTAACCGGTCACGTCGTCGTAGATCAGAGTGCTGTCTTCGATGTAGTGGGTGGTCCGTTTGTAGTCGTCGCCGTGTCCGAATTCATAGCCCGTACCGATCACTTTCATGCCGAGATCGTAGAAGGCGGGAACGACGTGACGGGGGCGCAGACCGCCGACCATCATCATCACGGTTTTGTTTTCGAGACGGGGCAGGTATTTGGCGATGATTTCATCGACTTGGGCTTGATATTGGGCGATAACGCGTTCGGCTCCTTCTTTGATCGTGTCATCGAAGTGAGCGGCGATCGCTCTTAAGGATTCGGCGATTTTGGTGGGGCCGAAGAAGTTGTATTCAAACCAGGGAATCCCGTATTTCTCTTCCATGTGGCGGCTGATATAGTTCATGGAACGATAGCAGTGGACGAGATTCAGTTTGACTTTCGGCGTGCATTTGATCTCGTGGAGGGTTCCATCGCCCGACCATTGCGCGACGACGCGTAAGCCCATTTCTTCGAGAAGGATGCGGGAAGACCAGGCATCTCCACCGATGTTGTAGTCGCCGATAATCGCGACATCGTAGGGAGAGGGTTCAAAGCCGAGATCTTCTTTGTCGGCGGCGGGGAATACCCAGTCGCGGATCGTGTCGTTGGCGATGTGGTGTCCGAGGGATTGGGAAACGCCGCGGAATCCTTCACAACGAACGGGAACGACGGTTTTATTGATTTGTTTCGCGGTTTTTTTGGCGACCGCTTCGATGTCGTCTCCGATGAGACCGATCGGACATTCGGATTGGATGGACACCCCGCCGTTGAGGGGGAATAATTCTTCGATCTCTAGGATCAGTTTGCTCAGTTTTTTGTCACCGCCGAACACGATGTCTTTTTCTTGGAAGTCGGAGGTGAACTGCATCGTGCCGAAGGTATCGATGCCCGTGGTGCCGATGTAGTAGTTGCGGCGACCGGACCAGGAGTAATAACCGCAACCGACGGGCCCGTGGGAGATGTGGATCATGTCTTTGATCGGTCCCCAAACCACCCCTTTCGATCCGGCGTAGGCGCAACCACGAGTGGTCATTACACCGGGAAGAGATTTGACGTTCGATTTAACCCCGCAATCGGCTTTACCTTCTTCAAAGACGTTGAGGTGTTTCGAGCGTTTTTTCTGGGCTTGTTCGGGATAAACCGACAAGACCTCCTCGATTAATTGTTTCTTTTCTTCTGTGGTCGTCATAGCCGTGTTCTCGGGTATCAGTAGTGTTGGGATTCGGAAGACGGGGGAGGTAGAGACGCGATCGGATCGCGCCTCTAGCGCGTTAACTAGACGGTCGCGGGAGCTTTGCCTTGATCCGCGGCGAGCGCTTTTTCGTATTCGGCATCGCCACCGAGTAAGCCGAAGTCGATGAGCAGTTCTTCGAGTTCGTCCATCGTGATCGGGGTCGGGATGACGAGGTTTTTGTTTTCCTCGATTTTCCGCGCCAGGGTGCGGTATTCGTCCGCTTGGGGGTGTTCGGGGGAGTATTCGATCACGGTCATCCGACGGATTTCCGCTTCCTGTACCTGTTTGCTACGGGGTACGAAGTGGATCATTTGAGTGCCGAGGCGACGGGCTAATTCTTCGATCAGTTCGACTTCTTTTTCGACGTTACGGCTGTTGCAGATCAGACCGCCGAGACGGACACCGCCGGAGTGAGCGTATTTGAGAATCCCACGGGCGATGTTGTTAGCGGCGTACATCGCCATCATTTCCCCGGAGGTCACGATGTAGATTTCTTGGGCTTTGCCTTCCCGAATGGGCATCGCGAAACCACCGCAAACCACGTCGCCTAACACGTCATAAGAAACGAAATCGAGGTCTTCGTAAGCTCCATTTTCTTCGAGGAAGTTGATGGCGGTGATGATCCCCCGACCGGCGCATCCTACACCGGGTTCCGGACCACCGGACTCGACGCAACGGACATTTTGATAACCGTTGAGTAGCACTTCTTCGAGTTCGAGGTCTTCTACGGAACCGCGTTCCGCCGCTAGGTGAAGAATCGTGGTTTGGGCTTTACTGTGTAACATTAAGCGGGTAGAATCAGCTTTGGGGTCACAACCGACGATCATGATCCGGTTTTTTTCAGCTAACGCCGCGATGGTGTTCTGGGAAGTGGTGGATTTACCGATACCGCCTTTGCCGTAAAATGCTATCTGACGCATTGTGATTTCTCGCTTAAACTAGAACAATAAGTGAACGAACGTTGGGGTGATTTTAGATACCGATCGGGGAAACCGGAACGTTTTCAGTGATAGGTAGGGATTTCGCCCCTTCGATTTCTCGGAATTCTCGCTCGATCGATCTAAAATCCGGGTGAAGTGAAAGTTTGAGAGGGTATAGGTTCGGGTAGGGTTTTAGATGGGGGGAAGGGGATAAGACAGAGCGAAAATATTTCGTTACGCTTATCCCGGTCAATCATCTAATCTCCTGTTGGACATTTTCGGATGGGTTATCCTTTCTGTCCGTTGAGAGAGCGTCGTTCAGGGGGCGCTCGGCGAAGCCGCGCCGGAGGCGACCGCTCTCTCGTTTTACCGGAGAGATAAATCATGGGTTTACACCGATTCAACGATAATGTCGGGAGAAATACGCTCTTTGAGACGCGCCTCGATCGCTATCTTTAAGGTGACGGTACTACTGGAACAGGAACCGCAAGCGCCTTTGAGAATGACTTGAACGAGATTCCCGCTCACGTCGAACAGTTCCACGTCGCCGCCATCTTCCGCGAGGACGGGTTTGATCTCTTCTTCGAGAATTTGCTGGATTAGATTAATTTTTTGCAGGTTAGTCAGGGGTCGAGCGCTAACAGCAGTGGACACGCCACCGGAGCGCGACGGGTGAGTAACCGAGTTTGCCATCGCCACGGTTTGCGCTTTCTGTTTAGCAACTTCGGCGATGAGGTCATCGATGTCAGCGAGGCAGGAACTACAGCCGCCTCCGGCTTTGACGTAGTGGGTAACTTGTTCGGCGGTGGTGAGGTCGTTTTCGAGGATAACCCGACGGATTCGGGCATCCGTGACCCCAAAGCACTTACAAACGAGAGCGCCTTCATCATCTTCATGGTTGTCGAGAGGGATTCCCCGGTAGTTGAAGATCGCGGCCTCTAGCGCTTCCTGTCCCATGACGGAACAGTGCATTTTCTCTTCCGGCAATCCCCCCAGAAAATCGGCGATGTCTTTATTGGTGAGTTTCAGGGCTTCATCGAGGGTTTTGCCGATGATCAGTTCCGTCAGAGCGGAGGAGGAGGAGATGGCGCTGGTACAGCCAAAGGTTTGAAATCTCGCGTCGAGAATGATGTCGGTGGCTTCATCGACTTTCAGGTGCAGTCTCAGGGCATCCCCGCAGGCGATACTTCCCACTTCCCCGGTCGTGAGCGCTTGACCGTCCTCTTTTTCTGTAATCGCTCCCTGGTTGCGAGGATTATAGAAATATTCCATTACTTTGTCTGTATATTCCCACATGGTCAATTACCCGTCGTTACGAATTATTTAGGAGTTATTTAGGGGCTGAAAGCCGGTAGCTTCTATCGGGCTAAAACCGCCTGTTCTTGCTCTTTGAGCCAGTCCGCGTCATCGCTGTTAAAGGGAGAGAGGGCGCGGAGACGCTCGGTGATCTCGGGCAGGACTTCCAGGACTCGATCGATCTCTTCGGCGGTGGTGTACCGGGAGAGACTGAAGCGGATCGAACCGTGCAGGACGCTATAGGGTAATCCGTAGGATCTCAAGACATGGGAGGGTTCGAGCGAGCCGGAGGTACAGGCGGAACCGGAAGAAGCGCAGATCCCGTAGCGATCGAGGGATAATAAAATCGCTTCCCCTTCGATATATTTGAAGCCGATATTGGTGGTGTTCGGCAGTCTCTGCACGGGATGACCGTTGATCGCCGTGTCGGGAATCGTCGTCAAAATGCCGTGTTCCAAGCGATCGCGCAGTTGTTGTTCGTGTTCGACGTTAACGAGGTGATATTCCGCCAATTCCGCCGCTTTCCCCAGCGCAATCAATCCGGGTACATTTTCCGTTCCCGCGCGGCGGCCTCTTTCCTGGTGTCCGCCGATTAACAGGGGACGGAAGCGGGTTCCGCGACGGATATATAACGCGCCGATACCTTTAGGGGCGTGGAGTTTGTGACCGGAAAGGGTGAGAAAATCGATCGTGCTAGTTTTCATGTCGAGGGGAATTTTTCCCACCGCTTGCACCGCGTCCACATGAAAGATCGCGCTGTATTCTTTGGCCATCGCGCCGATTTTTTCGATGGGGAAAATCACCCCGGTCTCGTTATTCGCGTACATCACCGACACGAGCGCGGTATTTCCGGTTAACGCGGCGCTTAATTCATCGAGATCTAGCTGTCCCTGTCCGTTGACCGAGAGATAGGTCACGGTGTAATCCTGTTTCTCTAACTGTTTGCAGAGATTGAGGACGGCGGGGTGTTCGACAACGGTGGTGATAATATGTTTGCGATCGGGGAGGGCGCTTAACGCGGCTCTAATCGCGGCGTTATTACTTTCCGTCCCGCAACTGGTGAACACGATCTCGGAATGATCCGCACCCAACAGGGAAGCCACTTGATCTCTGGCCGTTTTGACCGCTTTGCCCACTTGCCCCCCGAAGGTGTGCATACTAGAGGGATTCCCGTAATACAGGGTTAGGTAGGGCAACATTGCCGAGAGGACTTCCTCATCGATTTTCGTCGTGGCGTTGTTGTCTAGATATATGCAATCTCTCATGGCCGGATACCAGGTGATTAGATGATGAAGTGAAGGTGTCGGGAGTGGGGAAAGAACAGGATTTCTCGATCTTTTTCTGTCTGCCTATTGTTCTCTCATTTTTGGTGGATTACGCTTCGCTAATCCACCCTACCCACCCTACGGCTGACCGCTCACGGAAATTAGGGATTGGAGTTTCCGGGAATAGGTATCGAACCAGGTGTCCCAATATTGCGGTTGTTGCCGTGTTTTGAGATTTTTCACCAGTCGATCGTAGTGGTTGAACCAAGATTCCCAATAATCATCGGAAGCGGGTGAACTCGGTTGACAAGCGGAGGTTGTCGGGCAGAAAGAGGCACACTGGGGCGTTCCGTGATAACCGACGCAATCGTTACACAGTCTGGGATTGATGAAGTACACCCCGTTGATGTTTTTAATAGCGCCCGTGGGGCAGTGAGGACGGCATCGATCGCAACTGATGCAGGACTGGGTGATCGTGTAAGCCATGATGTGTACCCCCTCTAACCGAATAGTCAACTTGTCATCCGTTTCTTAATGCGTTTGAAGTTGCGTTTCCCGGTATTTCTCGTAGTAATCGAGAGCGACCTGGGTGATCGTGTCGTAGCCTTCCACCGGTTCGATTCCCGCGGCGCGCAGTTGATCTTGGGGGCAGGAACCGATTTTCGAGGCGAGAACGGCTTTACAATCGGCGATCGATTTGATAATTCCCTCTAGCGTCGCGTCTTCGCCGTAACCGCTCTGGCAGTAGTTATCGATCTTGCGGTGGCCGACGAATTTCGCTTCCACACCATCCACCTCGAAGACTTGGAACTCTTTCGCGTGTCCGAAGTGCTGGTTGACGATTCCCTGTCCTTTGGTAGCCACGGCGACGAGGATTTTCGGGCCGGCTTGACCTTTTTTCGCGGCGGCTTTGGCTTCTTTGGCGGCTTTCAGTTCGTCGCGGAATTTGGCGATCCCTTCATGGACTTCTTTGCGTTTTTCGAGATCGTATTCCGGAGACATCTCCATGAATTTGTCTTTGGTGAACTCCTGCGATCGATCTTCACCCAGTAATCCCACGGCATCGGCGCGGCATTGACGGCAGTGGCGCATCATTTTCATGTTGCCCGCGCACGCGTCTTGAAGGGCTTTCAGTTCTTTCGGGGTGGGGCCGCGCTGTCCGGTCAGTCCGAAGTAGGTTCCGTGTTCCGCCGCCGAGATCAGGGGCATAATATTGTGGAGGAACGCGCCTTTCGATCGGATCACCTGATTCACTTCGGCGAGGTGTTCGTCGTTGATACCGGGGATCATCACCGAGTTCACCTTGCAGAGAACATCGTGTTCGCGGAGCGCGTCGAGGCTTTCCATCTGGCGCTCGTGGAGGATTTTAACGGCATCGACTCCCTTGTAACGTTTGCGATTCCAACGTACCCAGGGATAGATTTTCTCGCCGATTTCGGGATCGACCATATTAATGGTCAGGGTAACGTGATCGACGTTCAGTTCTTTAATTTTTTCCACGTATTCGGGAAGCATCAAGCCGTTGGTCGAGAGACAGAGTTTGATGTCGGGAGCTTTTTCGGCGATGCGATCGAACGTTTCAAAGGTTTGTTTCGGGTTGGCGAGCGGATCGCCGGGGCCGGCGATTCCTAACACGGTCATTTGGGGAATTTTTCCGGCGATAACTAACACTTTATGCGCCGCTTCTTCCGGTGTCAGAACCTCACTAACCACACCCGGCCGGCTCTCGTTCGCGCAATCATATTTACGATTGCAGTAGTTACATTGAATATTGCAAGCCGGGGCGACCGCGACGTGCATCCGAGCGTAATGATGATGCGCTTCCTCGCTATAACAAGGATGTTTTTCAATCCGTTGACGGGTTTTCTCGTCCATCTCCGGCGCGGGCG
Organism: Pannus brasiliensis CCIBt3594; assembly: GCF_036688125.1. NCBI lineage: Bacteria > Bacillati > Cyanobacteriota > Cyanophyceae > Chroococcales > Microcystaceae > Pannus > Pannus brasiliensis. The sequence continues at coordinate 129,000 of NZ_JBAFSM010000001.1, forward strand.
CGGAACCACTATCGCACCCGCAGTTACTAGCGGCTTTTTTCTCGGTCGTGGAAAAGGTCGGCAGTGTCGCGGCTTGGGGCGCGGCAGTTAGTGTGCTGGTTGTCTCTAACATTGAATTCCGTGATACTCGTTGTGGACAGAATCAAATCTCGGAACGTTGGATCGGCGAAATCGTGTTGTCTCGATCGACTTTCAAGTACAACTCTCTCGCTCGTTCAACTCCTCTCTCTTTGCTGATGAACAAGTTATACCACCCCCGTCCGGCGGTACTCGCGAGGGTAGATGCGTTCAGATTGATTGAGTTTATCTAGCGCGTACTCGCGCCTAGAAACCCTTACGAAATCAGGAAAAAATTTTTTTTCAGGGATGGGGGACTGGTTTTTCCGAGGGGAGGGATCGGTATTTTCACAGTTTCCATCCTGTATTTCTGCACTCATGCCCTAGAGGTGCGAACCGCTAGGCTTACCGTTCTTACGGGCTGTACTCCACATCTTCTCGCTTCTGCACTCGCGCGCTCGCTACCTATCCGATGGGGCGACTAATCTGTATCTAAATATACTGTATCACGGGAATCGGGATTTCTCTCTTCTTTTCGATTTCTTTAACAATCGCAGTCGTTATCGGGAGATGGGGGGGATGGGGAGATGGGGGAGTTTTTGGGGAAAAGGGGAAGGGGAAAAGGGAAAAAATTACTTTTGGTCTCTTTACCTTTACCCTTTACCCTTTACCCTCTCCTCCTACCTTCTGCCTCCTGCCCCCTGCCTCCTGCCTCCTGCCCCCTGCCTCCTGCCTCCTGCCCCCTGCCTACCGGTAGAATAAGAGGGTCTGAAGGCTATCGGTTCGATAGGGTTACGCGACGACATCGATCGACCCGACCGGTAATCTATCAGCGGACAATATCGCGCGTGTATTCCGGTTATGCAGTTTATCGATCGAGCCGAAATCGAGGTAGAGGGCGGTAAGGGAGGCGATGGCATCGTCGCTTTCCGTAGAGAGAAATACGTCCCCGCGGGAGGCCCTTCCGGGGGCAACGGGGGCAAGGGGGGATCGGTGATTTTTGTCGCCACCGACAATTTACAAACCCTTTTAGATTTTCAATATCAACGTCGTTTTAAAGCCGATGATGGCAAGCGTGGCGGCCCGAACAATTGCACCGGCGCGAACGGAAGCGATCGAGTGGTGGAAGTTCCCCGCGGTACGGTGGTGTACGATCTCGATAGCGAGGAAATTATCGGTGATCTCGTCACTCAGGGACAAACCCTAGTCGTGGCCGCCGGTGGGAAAGGGGGACTAGGAAACCAACATTTTTTAAGCAATAAAAATCGCGCCCCCGAATACGCGTTACCGGGCTTAGACGGGGAAAAACGCAATTTACGCCTGGAATTGAAATTACTGGCGGAAGTGGGCATTATCGGGCTACCGAACGCGGGAAAATCGACGTTAATTTCCGCTCTCTCGGCCGCGCGCCCGAAAATCGCCGATTATCCCTTCACCACCCTGATCCCGAATCTGGGAGTCGTCCGCAAACCCACGGGAGACGGCACGGTTTTCGCGGATATACCGGGACTGATCGAGGGCGCGCACGAGGGAATCGGACTAGGCCACGAGTTTTTGCGCCATATCGAGAGAACTCGCCTGTTAATTCACCTAGTCGCCGTCACCTCGGAAGATCCGATCGAGGATTACCGGATTATTCAACGGGAGTTATCCGCCTACGGACGGGGATTGATCGATCGCCCGCAAATACTGGTTTTAAATAAAATCGACGCGATAGACGCGGAAACGCTGGAAGAATTGAAAACCGAGTTCTCGCGCGCGACCGATTCGCCGATCCTGACGATTTCCGCCGTCACTCGATCGGGTTTAGATAGCTTATTAGAAAGAGTTTGGAATACTTTAGACTCGATCGATGCGGAAAACGAGCGGGAAAGCGAAGAGATTCGGATGTAGGGCGCGGGAGGTAGGAGTTAGGAGATGTTTAGCGATCGGCTTCTCCCCTATCTCCCCACTCCCCACTCAAGTATGCTCGATCGGACGACGGGGGGCTGAGCGAGGTCGGCGATTGTTCGGCCGTCTCTCGAAACCGTTGGTATAATTACCGGGACGGCGGCCGCCACGACGTTGTTCGCCCTCGTAGACTTCTAGATACAGCGATCGACCCGTACCGTTAGCCGTGGTTTCCAAGACCGAGCGAATCGCCTGTAGATTGCGTCCCCCGCGACCGAATACCTTGCCTTTATCCGTCTCGTCGAAGGCTAGACGAATCCACACCCGTTCCTTCTGTCGGTAATATTCGAGATCGATACTGAGCGCGTCGGGGTCTTCTAGAAAAGGCTCGATGAGAAACTTGACCAGCCCGATATAGTCAGGGCCGGTAGAATTCGATTGAAGATTAGGCATTGACTTTCTCGAAGATTTTCTGCTTCGTTAGCAGGCTACGCACGGTTTCCGTCGGTTGGGCCCCTTGTTGCAGGCGTTTGATAATCGCTTCCTCGTTCAAGCGGACTTCATCGGTTCTGGGGTTATAAAAACCGAGTTCTTCTAGGGGACGACCATCGCGGCGGCTGGTGCTAATAGCGGCGACGATCCGATAGCTCGCCTCCCGCTTTTTCCCGAATCGTTTCAGACGTAATTTGATCATGGTGACACGAAAATACTCCTTTCCGATTCTACCTCAACCGAGTGGAAATTCGGCGAGCGAGATTTATCCCGGTGGGGAGATGGGGGGATGGGGAAAGGGGAAAGGAGAAAGGGTAGATAGGGAGATGGGGAGAAACTGAAAGCTATAGCTAAAATCCTCCTGTCTCCTGCCTCCTGTCTCCTGTCTCCTGTCTCCTGTCTCCTGACTCCTGCCTCCGAATCTAATAATGAATTCCCGATTTCCGGTGATGGATGGCGGTTAGTCCGTCGTGGAGTACCTTGCCCTTGTCCGCGGTCGCGTAAATCACCCAGTGATCGCCGCATTCCATCCGACTGGCGACCCGACATTCTAGGTAGGCGAGCGCGTCTGTGAGGATGGGCGAACCATTTTCGGCGATCTCGATATCGATATTGGCGAAGCGGTCTTCTCCGGGGGCGAAGGGCTTGAGAAACTGCTTCATTAAGCCTAAATGCTGGCCTTCTTGGAGAATATTGAGGACGAAGGGATTACCGGTGTGGAGGAGGGATTCGATCGCCCGTTCTTTGGCGACGGCGATGGTTAAGCCCGGTGGGGTGAACGTGGCCTGCGATACCCAGGAGGCCAACATGGCGCCCCGGAGTTCTTCCCGATCGCAGGTGACAATACATAAAGAACCGACAATTCGACCTAGTGCCTGCTCCATGCGATCGGAGGCGGATTGATTGACACTTCCCTTCGGTTTTCGCGCTTTTTGGGCTTTTTTAATCGCTTGGGCGAAATCGGTTCCCGCTTCCTCGCAGGTTTTTAAAATCGCGGCGGTGGGTTTAAATTTCGCCCGGATCGGCTCGAATCCGAAGCGATAGCCCGCGTCTTTAAATTTACTCTCCAGCATATCGATCGCCTCGCCACTCCAGCCGTAGGAACCGAAAACCCCTACCAGCTTACTTTTATCGCCGTTCGCGAGGGTGATTCCCAGCGCGGTCTGGATCTGCGTGGGCGCGTGGCCGCCGAGGGTGGGGGAACCGAAAATGAATCCGGCACTTTTCTCGATCGCCGTTTTGATCTCCTCGGGTTCCGCGGATTCCGCGTTGATCGCCTCTACCGCCACGCCCGCTTTCGTGATTCCCATCGCGATCGCCTGCGCCAGTGTCGCCGTATTCCCGTAGGCACTAGCATAAATTAGCGCGACTGTCAACTCCTTCGCGTTCTGTTCGGTCAACCATTGTTGATAGGCGAGGGTTAATTCGTGTAAACCGTAGCGAACGAGCGGCCCGTGACCGACGGCATAAAACGAGGCGTTTTTCCCTTCGATTTTCTCTAAAGCCGCCCCGATCTGTCGCGCGTGGGGAGCCATGAGACAATCGAAGTAATAGCGTCGATCCTCGTTATAGATCGTCCAACCCTCATCGAAAATCTGATCGCCGCAAACGTGCGCGCCGAACAGTTTATCGGTGAAAAGAACGCCCGTTTTCGTGTCGTAAGTGCAGAGTTGATCGGGAAAACGGGGGTTAGGGGTGGGGATGAATTCTAAGGTATGGTTTTCGCCGAGAGATAACGTTTCTTCCCCTTTGACGATCAGAAGATTTAGATTGTCGTTTTCGAGGATTTTCCGGACCGATAGCGCGCCGGGGTTCGAGCAAACTAGGGTCGCGTTCGGGGCGAGTTCTAGCAGTGCTTTCAGGGTCGCGGCTCGGTTCGGGTTGATGTGGCCGAGGATGAAATAGTCGATCGAGGCGGGATCGAGCCGTTGCGTTAGCGCTTGGAGAAAGATTTCCGTGAAGGATTCTCCGGGGGGATCGAAGAGGGCGATTTTATCCGATCGGATCAAGTAACTATTGGCGGTGGTTCCTTTCTGTAAACCGTACTCGATCTCGAATTTCAAGCGCTCCCAAGTCCGCGAGCGGAACACGAACGTATCGGCGGCGATCGGCACGACCTGTACATCTCTAGCTTTATTGACGATAGAATTCATGGTAGTTTTTTCCTTTATTTTTAATACGCTTACTAGATGAGCCGAACCATTACATCGATCGACCGATTTCGCCAGGATCTCGCGAGGAGACCTCGCCCCTACCTCGATATTCTAAACCGTATTCCGTTCGTTAGAATTTGCGATTCTATCTCTCCCTTTTTGTCGGAACAATTCTGATTTTTTCTACCTCCTGCCTCCCGCCCTCTAAGGCTCCTTACTTTCCGCGAGAATTTCTTGCAAAACGGGGGAGAGATTAGTGCTTAGGCGGCCCGATCGAATAAATTCGGCGTAGGTGTCCGCTTCTATATCTAACAGAGTTTCGCGCAGTTGTTCCATCGTCAACAATTGTAATTGTGGATAGCTATCATTGAGATTTTGAATCGCGTCCTCGACGTTTTTTAACTGTTGTTTGACGAGATGTTGCTCGTAACTGAAGAATTCGGGATCGATATCGGGCGATTGCTCCAATTTGGCGAGATAATCTAATACTCGCTTGAGAGCGACGCGGCGCGCCAGTAGTTCGGAATAATTCTGACGGAGGGGTCGATCGCCGATGAGATCGAGTTTAGAGAGTAACCATTGAATCGTTAGCCCTTGGAAGAGAAGAGTAAACAGAACGACTCCGAAGACGATATCGATGATATCCTGACGATTGGGCAGGATAACGGGGACACTCAGCGCGAGGGCGATCGAGACCGAACCCCGCAGTCCTCCCCACCATAAAACCGTTTTTTCCCGCAGATCGATCTCGGTTTTGGCGATCCAATTACTGAGCGTGGCTAGGGCGAAAGTAGCTACCAGACGCGCCAGTACCACCGCGGCGATGGCGATAAAGATGAGATTGAGATTATCGGTGAGCGTGGATAGACGGATCTGATCGCCGATGAGCAGGAAGACGATCGAGTTGACGAAAAACGCGAGAAATTCCCAGAACTCGGTCACTAACAAGCGGGTACGGGGATTCATGCCGATCCGCGAGCCGAAATTGCCGAGAATAAGCCCGGTTGTCACCACGCCGATCACTCCCGAGCCACCGAACTCCTCGGTTAACAAATAAGCCCCGTAAGCGGAGACGAGGGTAAGGGATTGTTCTACCAACGGCAGATCGAGACGCTGGGTGAGGTAGGAGATGCCGAAACCGACGAGAGCGCCGATCGCCACCCCGATCCCGACGAAGGCGAAAACCCGGCTAAGGGTCGTTTCCACGGATAAACCGTGCGCCCCGAGGGGAATTTCTACCAGTAAAACGAAGGCAACTACCGCCACACCGTCATTAAATAAGCTTTCCCCCTCTAATAGTACGGTTAAGCGTTTACTCGCCCCCAATTCCCGAAATAACGCCACCACGGCCACGGGATCGGTCGAGGACAGACTCGCCCCGACCAAGAGCGCGGTAACGAGCGGGAGCGGGGTAAACTGGTTGAGAGCGAAGCCTACCCCGACGATCGAGACGATCACCCCCATCACCGCGAACAGGATCACGGGTATCCAATTGGCCTTAAGATCGCGCCATCGTGTATTCCACGCGGCCTCGAACAACAAAGGGGGCAAGAAAATTTCTAGAATAAGTTCGGGCGAGAGATTGATTAGATGGATATCGATAAACGCCAGTCCCAGTCCGACGATCACGAGGAGGAGGGTGTATGGAATCTGACGAAACCAGCTAAAAATCCGCGAAACGGTGGCCACGCTTAAAGAAACGGAGAGAACGATCAGAAATTGTTCTAAATTTTGCTTGATAACTTCATCGGTAACGGTTTCTAGGCTCATTGGATAGGATTGCGATGCCGGGTTAGGAAGAGAATAAAGAGCGATCTAGATTATTATGACACTTTAGAACGAGCCTCTTTTTCGAGAGAACAAGGTTTCCCCGATCGATCCCGAAATTTATCGTCATCCCTATTTCCCGTCTATGCGTCCGACTGTGAACACCGCGAACGAGTCCCCGCGACCGGAGGATCTACCCCTCCCGGAATCGCCGAATGAGGAACGCCTAGAGAGTATAAAAGCCCACCTGGATTTAATTCTGACGGCTCTCGAATCGTTGGCGAACATTAATTCCGAGGCGATCGTCGAGGCCGCCAGGGAGTTAGGGGTAGAGGAGACGATCGCCGATCGAATGGCTCTCTGGCGTTTGCGACAGTCGAACCCACAGCGCAAAAGCTCGGGAGGACGCAAGAAATTAGACGTGGAGGAAGCCCGCGCCCTGGTTCTCGTGACCGGTTATCTGGCGCGCCGCTACCAGGAACCGATCCGCCGGGCCGTGGTTTTACTGGAACAAGTGACCGCCGAGAACCAAGAACCCCACCGCATCGGTCTTTTGGGAGATTATTTAGACCGGTTTAGTAATACCTATCTCGATCGCATGGAGGACGGCGACACCATCCCGTCCGCAAAATTGACACGGCTGGCCTTCAAGCTCTTGATCGATCTATTGTTTTATAGCGCCCCGAACGGTCATCGCCGCCTCTGGTTAGCGTTGATCGGGTGAAAGAGGAGGCGGGAGGCAGGGGGAAAGGGAAAGGGGAAGGGGGAAAAAATGAATCGATTAAAAGTAGTCTTTTTCCGAAAATATCCCCCATCTCCTTATCTCCCCATCTCCCCATCTCCCCACCCCCCACTCCTGACTCCTGTCTCCTGTCTCCTGTCTCCTGTCTCCTGTCTCCTGCCTCCTGTCTCCTGTCTCCTGTCTCCTGTCTCCTAAGCGTTATGAACACGTTAATCCGCAAGTACACGCCGCCGACCTGTACCCTGGAAATCTGGGGAAAAAATTCGCCGTTATCGGTTTGGGCGGGAAAAAATCTTTTATCGGACGCTCGTTTTGAATTGCGTCTGGACGATCCGAGAATCGCCGAGGAGCGACAGGTAACGTTACGGGGCGATCGCTCGCAGTTGCAGTTATTGCGGGAGATCGTCGATCGCTACGTTCAGGGGTTACTGGCGATTTCGCCCGTCGATTCGCCTGCTACCCCGCCTTTGCCCTCCCTGCCCTCGCTAGTGCCGAAAGACTTTCTCCATCACGAACTCTCTTTCGGTTCCCTGACGGCGGATAGCGATCGGGGTTCGATCGAGATCACCACCTCGCAGTTGTTCGATCTGGCCAACGCGCTGGAAGAATACGGCTCGGAAACGGAAATCCTCCCGGAATTGCTCCGGAAACAGGGTCGGAAATCCGCGCTGATCTGGTCGGTGGTAGCGGCGGGCGCGGTGGCCGCGGTCGGGGGGACGGTGATCGCGCTGAGGACGTATCAGGGGGAGAATGTCGCGACTCTAGCCCCCGCGCCCTCGCCGACGATTACCGGTCAACTTCCCGACCTTCCCCTCCCCCCGACGGGGCCGGCCGCTCCCTCGCCGAGAGTCCCGACGACTTTGAGCGGGAAAACCCCGTTACCCCCGCCACCGACCGCGGGCGGTGTCGTCCCGCCGCTACGACCCTCTTCGGTTCCGCTCGTCGTGCCGCCGCCGCCGAAGTTACCGCCCCCGCCGGCGGCCGGCCCCTCGCCCTCGGGAACCGCGAGCGTCATCGAACCGCGGAATGATTCCCCGACACCGGCCGGGCCGATTACCGCCCCGCCCGCCCCGATTAGCGATCGCTCTCCCGCCGTGGAACAGGTCAGCCCGAAGACGCTGAACCCGACCCCCGCGCCGCCGAAACTGCCGAAACTACCGCCGATCGCTCCCCCTACCCCGGAAAAAAGCGACGAGAACGCGCTCGCGCCGGCCGCTCCCCCGCGAGAAACGGCGATCGCCCCGGAGACGAATTTACTGGATACTATCCCCCAGGTGGCCGAGACGCGGGAGTATTTCAAAGCGCGCTGGAAACCGCCGGAAAGCCTCAAACAGACCCTAGAATACCGTCTGGTGATGAATCCAGACGGCTCGCTCAAACAGATTATCCCCCTCGGACGGGCGGCCGGGGTGTATCTCGATCGAGTGGGAATGCCCCTACTCAACGAGCCGTTCGTTTCTCCCCTAGAGGTTCCGGGAAATCCGCGGGTACGTCTCGTTCTCAGCCCGGACGGTACGGTTCGGACTTTCTGGGAACAACCCTGAGCGGGGGACGGCGGGAAATCGGACTTTTCTCGATCGAGACGGCGATCCGGCCGTCCTCGCCGTCCTGTAACCCTCGAAAGTAGCGGTGGTAAAGAAACTCGGTTTCCGCCCTCCCGAAGGGGCCCAGAGAGTAGGTTCCGTCGGGTTCCCCGGTGACGATCTCGATCGAGTAGCGCGTCCGATCGACCGACGGGGAGGGTTCCGGGGCGGTTCGCCCGATCGGGGACGGTCGGGTTTCGGCGATTTCCTCGACGATGCCGAGCAGTTGCGGGGACGGGTCGCGGGTCGATCGAAGGTAGGGGGTTTCCCGCGAGCGGAACCGACCCCACGTTCCGTCGGCGCGTCGCATACGATAGGTGATTTCTAGAATTTCTCCCGATTGAAGGCCCGAAAATCGCTGGAAATATTCGGCGACGAGCGTGAGATCTTCGGGGTGTACGAGGGTGGCTAGAGCCAACATTCCCATCGTTTGAATTTCCTCTCGCGTGTATCCTAACCGTTCCGCGACGGAACCGCTGACCCACAGATTTCGCTGTTCTACCAGATCGAATACATGAATCATACAGGCGAATTGTCCGGCCACTTTCTGGCAGATCGATCGGGGTAATCGGGCGAGGAGTTGGAGAACGAGCGGCGGAGTTCCCTCGCTTTCGTCCAAATTTTTCCCAGTATACGCCATCGGTTTTTTAGCACCGATCGCCGGATGTAAAAGATGAGTAAAGATAGAATTCAACGGGTGCATGAAAATCGAGGAAAGGAGTAGAATAAGGGGAAGGGAAGCTGGCGGGTAACGATCTTTACGTTCGCGGCGGAAAAGTTGAGTGTCTCTCTTCCTTTTTAATTATGAGGATCGACCGTGAGGAAGTTGTGAAAAAACGCGAGCTACTTTAAACAATCCCGGTCTGGATTGATCGGTTCGCGAAAAAGCGATCGTTCGTAACGAGCGATTCAGGCAAGAGCGGATAGTTTATAAGCTTTTATGAAGATTCTCGTGGTCGAAGATGACCGATTCGTGTCGATGACGGTAAAACACCTTCTCGCCTCGCGGGGTCACGCGGTAGATACCGTGGCGGACGGCCGGACGGGATTGGAGATGGTGGAGGCTTTCGAGTACGACCTGATCCTGCTCGATATCCGGCTTCCGGGTTTGGACGGGATCGCGCTCTGTCAACAGATCCGCTCCCGCGGCTACCGGATGCCGATCCTGATGTTGACGGGGATCGAGGATCGACAGGAAAAAGCGATCGCCCTGAACACGGGGGCCGACGATTACGTGGTCAAGCCTTTCGATAGTTCGGAACTGCTCGCGCGGGTTCACGCGCTCCTGCGTCGGGGCAAGGTGGCGGGCGCCCCCGTACTGGAGTGGGAAAACCTGCGCCTCGATCCGAACCGGCGCTCTGTCACTTACGGGGGAACGCTCCTAACCCTGACCGCCAAAGAATACGCGTTACTGGAATTACTCTTACGGGAACCCCGGCGGGTTTGGAGTCCGGCGGAAATTATCGAGCGGGTATGGGAGAGCGATAAGCCCAGAGGGGAAGAATCCGTCCGCTATCACGTTAAAGAACTGCGGAAGAAATTACAGGGGGTCGGCGCGCCGTTCGGACTCGTGGAAACGGTGTACGGGGTGGGCTACCGAATGAATGCCCGCTTTTCGGGGTCGATCGAACCGGGTCCGGGAAAACCCGAGCGACCGACGGTACTCCTTTTAACCGACTCGCCCGCTCTACGGGACTCGATCGGGCGATTACTGGCCGATCGGGGGATACAGGCGATCGCCGTCGATTCCGTCGCGCGATACTGGCAAACGCTGGAGAAAGTGAAAGTATCCCTGGTGATGATCAACGCGGGAACCGCCGCGATCGACGCGCTCGAACTCGGTAAAACCACGCGACAGACTCTCCGCTGGCGGAATTTACCGATGATCGCGCTGATCCCGAACACCGAACCGAGCCTGATCGAGCGGGTATTCGCCGTCGGGTTCGATGACTTCGTGAGTCAACCGATTCTCGGCCCGGAACTCGTCAGCCGGACGCTCTCCCGTGTACGGTGAGGCCGGGTTTTCCCCCGACAGCGCGGGCAGGTACACGGTCAATCGCGAGCCTTTCCCCACCCGGCTCGATACCCACACGAAACCGCCGTGATTTCGGACGATTCCCAACACGGAGGACAAACCGAGTCCGGTTCCTTTGCCCGGTTCCTTGGTCGTGAAAAAGGGATCGAAAATGCGATCGAGCCGTTCGCGGGGAATCCCCGTCCCGGTATCGGACACGGCGATCGACACGTAGGAACCCGGCCGCGCGTCCGGGTCGATCCGGGCGAACCGTTCGTTAATCCGAACATTTCGGACTCTCAGCGTTAATTGTCCGCCGTCGGGCATGGCATCGCGGGCGTTAACGAGTAGATTCATCACCACCTGTTGCAGTCGCGTGGGATCGGCGGCAACGGGCCACACCTCGCCATCGGGACGGGAGAACGATACCCGGATAGTTTTCGGGAAAGCGTTCCGGGCGATCTGGAGGGTTTCCGAGAGAAGGGGGAGCACCGATATCGGGACGCGATTTCCATCGCCGCCGCGGGAAAACAGTAAAATTTCCCGGATCATTGCCGTTCCCCGTTTGGCGCTACCTTCTAACGCTTCCAAAAGTTGCCGGATAGACTCGCTCGTGTCGGTCAATTCCAGGGAAAGAACTTGAGCGATCGTCAGGATCGGGGTGAGAATGTTGTTCAGGTCGTGGGCGATCCCGCTCGCGAGCGTTCCCAAGCTTTCTAAACGCTGGGCGCGGTAAAACTGTTCTTCCAGTCGTTTTCTCTCGGTAATATCGGTGGAGATGCCGCAGACCGCGTGGGGTGTGCCGTCCCCGTCCAGAAGGGGAAATTTGACCGTTAAATAGGTATGGAGTCCGTCCGGGTGCGGCACGACTTCCTCGGATTGCACCAATCGGCCGGATTCCCAGACCTGCCGATTATTTTCCGCGAAAGTGGCGGCGATTCTCGCGGGCCAATACTCGTGAATGCTTTTACCGGAAAGCTCGTCCAAGGTAGTCGAGAGCAGTTCGGCGTAACGGCGATTGGCCAGTAGTAATCGATCTTCGCGATCGATCACGTAGATCACGGCGGGAGAATGATCGAGGATCGCTTGTAGTTTCCGCTCGCTCTCCCGTAGGGCGGACTCGGCTCGCACCCGATCGCTAATATCCGTCATCGAACCCACGTAACCGATCGTCACACCGTTTTCATCGGTTTCGGGGAGGATCTGAGCGTAAACCCAACAAATACTCCCATCGGGGCGAAGAAGATACGTTTCTCTTCCGTAGGGACTACTCCGATCGCCCGATAGCCATCGTTCCCAGGCTTGCAGGGTGCTATCGCGAGCGTCGGGGTGAATCGTGTCTACCCAACCTAAGCCCATACCTTCCTCGATCGATCGCCCGGTCATCTCGCTCCAGCGACGGTTCAGGTAGATACATTGACTGTTGATGTCGAAACGGAAGATCGCCACCGGGGAGGCTTCGGTTAGATTGACGTAGCGGCGATCGCTCTCGCACCGGGCGTTTTCGGCCCGTATCCGATCGGTGATATCGATCGTCGTACCCACATAACCGATCGCCTCCCCGCTCGCCGAACGGATCGGGGCTATCCGCGAGGTCACGTAGCGCGTCCCGCCGGACGGGGTTAACATTCGGAACTCCGGAACCGGATCTCCCTCTCCCCGTAACATGGCTTTCCATCCCGCGAAAACGGCCGATCGATCGTCGGGATGGATCGTCTTCACCCAATCGTCCCCGATGCTCTCGATATCCCTCGAATCGAGCATTTCCCGCAGGCGATCGTTCGCGTAGAGATTGATACCGTTGGCATCGGTCAGATAGATGCCGATCGGGGCGGAAGCGCACAGGGAACGGAAGCGTTCCTCGCTTTCCAAGAGAGCGTTCTGGACTCGTTGGCGTTCGAGCAGTTGGCGGTGGGTATTCTGATAGAGTTCCGATTGTTGAACGGCGATACCGACCTGGAGTGCCAACTGTCGGAGTAGCTCGATCTCGTCGGGTGTCCATCGTCGGGGGCCCGAGCAGTGATGGGCGATCAGCAGGCCCCAGAGATTCTCGCCCTGTCGGATCGGGACGACAAGATTCGCCCTAACCTGAAACGGTTCGAGAAGTTCGAGATAACAGGGATCGAGATCGATCGCCCGGATATCCTCGACCGCCCATACCCTTCCCTGGCGGTAGGGTTCCGCGTAGCGCTCGCCGAAACAGGGATCGAAAATCACGGTGGAGAGAATCGCGGGCCAACCGGGCGCTACCGATTCCACCACGACCTCTCCCTGCCAATCCGGCTGGAAACGGAAGATAATGACCCGATCGGTCGCGAGTAACCGGCGTACCCGATCGACGGTTCGCTGTAGTACCTCGTTCACGTCTAGGGATTGTCGGATATAGTTCGTGATCTCCACGATCGCTTGTTCCCGTTCTAGTTGCCGTTGCAGTCTCGCGCTCGCTTCTACCCGATCGGTGATATCGGTATTAACCGCCGTGACCGTCCAGTATCCTTCCTCGCTTTTCCGGGAGGCGTAGGTACTATAAAACCAGCGGATCGAGCCATCCTGACAACGGAAGCGATACTCGGCCGCGATCGATCGTTCGGCGAAGAAAGCCTCGAACAGGCGCTCGAATAAATTATCTCCCTCCAGAGGGATGACGCTAGACACCCACAGGGTTTTATCCGCCAGAAATTCGTCCGCCGTATAACCGAACAGAGCCTCGAAACCCGCGGAATAATACTCGTACTCCCAATCGCGATCGGCGAAAACGCGAAAACTGGCGATCGCCACGATCCGGCTATTGAGAATATCTTGTAATTTGCGATCGGAATCTCGCAGGGTGCGTTCGAGTCGCTTGTAGTCGGTCACATCGATCACCACCGATCGACCCAGTAAAAAATTCCCCTCGTCATCGTAAACCGCCTCCGCGCTCAGATTTTGGAACAGGATCGAACCGTCTTTCCGGTAGATCGGATGATCGATATTGTTGATCCACCCCCGCTCTTTAAATACGGGAAAATTCCGCTCGAAGCTCTCTCTTCCCTCCGGGGGTAGAAAATCGGTGATATGTCTGCCGATCACTTCCTCGCGGGTGTAACCGAGCGATTTTAGTTCGGTATCGTTCATTTCGACGATGAATCCCTCTCCGTCGAGGCAGTGGTAGCCACAGGAAACGTTCTCGTAGAGCGATCGAACCTCGCGGGCGATCGATTCGAGAATCTGTCGATCGTGGTGAGCGTCGATCGCCCCGGCGAACGCGACCGGATCGATCGCCCGGATCAGGTTTTCCGCGGTGACGATCCCCAATAATTCCCCTTCCTCGTCCACTACCGGCAAACGGGACAGCCCGTGTCGGCGCGCCAGAGTCCAGGCACTCAGGGCGTTTTCCGTTCCCGTGTAGGTGAGGGTGACGCTCGATCGATCCGTGATTTCCCCGATCGGCATTTCCCGCCAATCCCGAACGGTGGCGATCGCCTGTAGGATAGCTTTTTCGGTGACGATTCTCGGTAATCCCGGTTTTCCCCGCGCGAGAACGCAATTTTTTCCCTCTTCTCGATTCAGGAGGTCGATCGTTTCGCCGAGAGAGGTATCGGGAGTGACGAGGAGGAAATCGGTCGTGAGAATCGCTTCTAAAGTCGGTATGGAAAGAGAGGCACTACTGAACATAAGGGGCGCACAGAAAACCCGAACGCGATTGTTTCGATCGTAGCGGAAATTTCGGTCGGGCGATCGTTATTTTGCCGCGACGATCGCCGGGCGATCGACAGGGAATCCCCGACTTCCCGTGGTAGAGTCATCCCGAATCCGATTCCCCAAAGCGATCGCTATTTCGCCGGGCAGGAATCGGAGGGCTTCGGCTTCTACCATAGTCACCGAATTTCGGATTATCAAAAATCGGCAAATCTCTCTTTAAATGTTACTCGCTGGCTAAGAAAGCGACCTTTTTGTAAAATGAATACGCTCCCTCTTTGTTTAGGACAATTTTCATTTTCTAAATTTTATAAACCTTGTTCTATAGGGATTTTGGGATTTCGACAATAATAGATGAATTCGCCAATGCATTTTGTTCTTAAGAAAAAATGAACGATATTTTTTACGAAATAAATCATTGCATTTGATTCAAGCTTAATATTTCTATAATTAACAAATATATAATATTTTTGTGCACCAAAAATATTTTTGTAAATTAGAGATCAACTCAATGCTTTTTGGCAATAAATGCTAGAATAAATATCGGACAAGTATTTCGAGAAAAAAATTCTTGTTTTGCGTTTGGAATCTACTAAGGTTCACGACATTCTTAACCGGGGATAATAATGACCATCGACGAATTACTACAACCTTTCCAGCGTTTCGGGGTTCATTTAGGGCTAGAACGGATCGAACGCCTACTCGCGGATTTAGAGAATCCCCACCATCGCGTTCCCATCGTCCACGTTACGGGAACCAACGGGAAAGGGTCGGTGTGCGCCTACCTTTCCTCCGTGTTAACCGAGGCCGGTTACAAGGTCGGGCGGTATATTTCCCCACATCTGATCGACTGGACGGAACGGATCTCCATTAACGGGGAGAACATCGAAACGGCCGAGCTAGAAAACATCTTGCAGGAGATCGGCGCGAAGATCGATCCGTCCCGCGAGAGTCCGACCCAATTTGAAGTGATCACCGCGGCCGCGTGGTGGTATTTCGCGCGGGAAAATGTCGATATCGCCGTGATGGAAGTGGGATTAGGGGGACGGTTAGACGCGACCAACGTTTGCCCGAATCCCCTGGTGAGCGTGATCACCTCCATCAGTCGGGAACACTGGCAGAATCTCGGGCCGACGCTGGCCGATATCGCCCGCGAGAAAGCCGGAATCCTCAAGCGAGACTGTCCCGCGGCGATCGGCCCGCTACCGGAACCGGCCCGAACGACGATCGAGGAGCGATCGAACCTCCTTGGCTGTCCCACCGTCCGCGTACAACCCGCGGAGAGAATCGGCGACAATCTGGCTAGATACGCGGGAATCGAGTATCCATTAGCTTTAGCGGGGGATTTCCAGCTAATCAACTCGGCGATCGCCATCGCCACCCTATCGATCCTCCGGGAAAAAGGCTGGCGGATCACCGATGACGCGATTTACCGGGGCATGGAGAAAACCCGATGGTTAGGCAGATTACAGCGGGTAAATTGGGGCGATCGGGAAATTTTAATCGATGGAGCGCATAATCCCGCCGCCGCGTTCGGATTACGGCAATATGTCGATCGGTTCGGGAAATCGATCGCCTGGGTGATGGGGATGCTCTCCACCAAAGACCACGACGAGATTTTTCAAGCCTTATTACGGGACGGGGATAGTCTGTATCTCGTCCCCGTCCCCGATCATAGTAGTGCCGACCCGGAAAAACTGGCCGATCTGGCCCGATCGATCGGTCCTTCCCTCGATACGGTGGAAACTTTCCCCGATTTACGCGCGGGATTGGAAAAAGCGATCGAGCGGGAACCGGGGCGATCGATCGTCCTCTGCGGTTCCCTGTACCTCGTCGGTCACTTTCTAGGGAACTTCCTTGAGGGTGAGTAAAACATCCATCTTCCCGACCCCTTTATCCGGCTGGGTGGCCGTCATCGCCACTCCCTTCACGGACTCTAGAAACGCTTTCATCTCCGGGTTCACGTCGGCCGGGATATTGGCCAGACCGCCGGTTTTGGCGACGATCCCCTCCACGTCCACGTAAAAATACCCGAGATTATTTTTCGGAAAACCGGCGATCGATTTTCGGAAGTTCGGGTTAGCGGCGATCGATTCGGTCGGTCGCGCTTGGTAAGGGATCGCGAGCGTCACGGCCAGAGAATCGTTATCGAGCCAGCCGTAGGTAAACACCGTTTGGCCCCCCATTTGCCATTGGGTGACTTCCTGGCCGTCGATCGGCGTTTTTTCCACGGAAATCGCCGGGGCGAGTTTGACCAGTTGATTTAGCTTATCGAGGGTCGTTTCCGCCGCTTGGCGATTGCCGGTCTCCCAGATCATCAGTCCCCCGACCCCGATTCCTTGCAGTGCCTGACTACTGGGAAGAAGACCGACGGCGAATTCCCCGTCCATCCAGCCGAAAATATCCCGATCCGCGTCGAAACCGCCCATCTGGACAGCCCCGCGGATCTGGCGCAGGACTTCCTGTAAATTCGGGTCGCCGGTCGCCTGTCGATCGAGTTCCGTCCAACTCTGGCGGAGATTATTACCGGTCAACAGGACGAGAGTATCGCCGGGAAAACGCGCCAGCAAGCGATCGCCGGCCGCGGGAGCGAGGTTCGTGACCGTCGCGGGATCGACTTTCGCCACCGCCTGAAAATGTAATCCCCCGTCCGTCGCGCCCACCCCGGCGACGATACCTTGAATCTGTTGCAATTTTTGAAGCGTTTCCGGGGGAAGATTCGCTCCCTTGGCGATAATATCGGCGTAATTATCGATATAGACTCGCGCGAGGGGATTCTCGATATCCAGCGCCCGGCCGAGCAGTTGTTTCATTTCCGGGTTACTGGCGAGAGAGGGCCGGCCCCGGTAGGTATCGATCGCCGCCTCCACCACTTTCCGATCCATGCCCACCAACAGGTAATCCCCCGCGACCGCCGTATAGGTGTTATCGCCCGCTCCCGAGGAGATCTGACTGATTTTCGTCCCGTTGTAGTCGGTTTCGGTGATTTTCCTGCTTTTCTGTTCCTGTAGTTTCCGGGAGAATTCGTTCGCTTTCAGTTTATCTTTAATGCCGACTACCATTAACACGCCCGGAGCGCCCTCCGTCGAGGGTAGGAAAGCGAAAGTAACCCCCCCCACCCAGGGACGGATATCTCGCTCGTAATCGAGGTCATCGCTCGCTAACTCTTTCTCGACCCCGGTTAATCCCCGATTCACCAGATCGCGGGCCTCCGGTGTACCGTATTTCGCTAAAACCGACCAGGCTTTCGGGTCGGTGGAAACGAAGCTAGTGGCGAAAGCGTTTTCGGGAACGACCTTCGCCGCGTCTAGGGGGGTGAATTTCTGCCAGGGTAATTGTCCCCGGAGATAGAGATACGCCCCGCCGGCCGCTACCGCCGCTAGGGTGAATACGGTCAGACAACCGGGTAAACAGGATTTTTTCGACATAGCGTGTTTTCTTGCCTCGCGGGTGGATAGAGGGCGTTTCCCGCTCTTTTGTCGCCCCCACTATCGATCGTAATCAGTTTCTCGGTAGGGATTTCCGTAATTTTTATAAGATTTTTCCCCCGATTCTTCCGTCTAAAATTATCCTAGGATTAGTACCTTGGGAACAGATCGGACGAGAACGGCAAAAAATGTAGCGAATATTGCATTTATCCTCAATAATTCGGGATGGATCGATGAAAGAACTGGAGCGGTACTATAAAGCTTTAGGATTGGATTACGGGGCTTCGCTGGACGAGATCAACCAGGCCTACAAGGATCTGGTGTTTATCTGGCATCCCGATCGCATTCCCAAGGATAACCAGCGTCTTCTCGAAAAAGCGACCGCTAAACTTCAGGAGATCAACCACGCGCGCGACCAACTGCGTCAGGTTCACGGCGAGCGCGAGCGTCCCGAACCGGCTCCTAAAGCCAAAAAGACGGAAAAACAACCGGCTTACGCCCACGGGTCTCCCCATCCCCATGCCCATCCCCATAACCATCCCCCGCGGACTCCCCATCCCCATCCCCCGCGGACTCCCCAAAACCATCACGCCCATCACGCTCCTTCCAACGGTCGCCCCCACTATCGGGATCTCAACGGTGCGGATTTAAAGGGCGCGAATTTGAAGGAAAAGGATCTATCGGGCCGCAGTCTCGTCGAGGCCGATCTCTCCCACGCGGATCTCAGCGATAGTTTTTTACACAAGATTAATTTAGAACGGGCGAATCTGTATAAGGCGAATCTTTTCCGGGCGAATCTTCTGGAGGCGAATTTACAGGGCGCGAATTTACAGGAAGCGAATTTAATCGGCGCGGATTTTAGCGGCGCGGATCTCTCCAACGCCGACCTACGCGGCGCGAAAATCGGTTTCGGAAAACGCGTGATGGTCAAGTTAACCGGCGCGATTCTCACCGGCGCGATTCTCCCCGACGGTTCGGTTCACGCGTAGGTTAATCTTTTGAATTAACCGCGCTCGTGGAACGGCTCGATCGGGAATTCGATCGAATAGAAAGTGACGCGAGGGAAGCGATCGAGATCGGGACAGTTCTATTACATCGTTAATAAGGGTGACGCGGGTTAAAAATCGATTGGAGAGTTTACGGTGATGGAAGCGAAAGATACAGGACTGAATAAACAGGAACGGCGGAAAAAGCCCGATCGATGCGCGAGGTAATCCTGGAAAATTCTAAAAAATGGTGCGAGAGAGCGAAACAATCGCCGAAAGTAAGATCGGGTCACTGAAATAACTGAACCGATCGAATTTTTTCGCGATCGGGATTCGATGAATCCTTACCTCAAGGCGCGGAGCGATCGAGAAACTATTGATTTGGAATAGTCGGGAGTTCGATCGGTATATCTAAAACAAATAGGAACGGGAAAGTTATTTTTCCCCGTTCCCCGTTTTCTCGAAACTGCCGCGGTTAGAATCGCCTCTCCGGGAGGATTCTACGGTAAATCGGTCGCGCCCATCAGATAGCGATCGCACTCCCGGGCCGCCCCGCGACCCTCGTTAATCGCCCAAACCACGAGACTCTGACCGCGACGGCAATCCCCGGCCGCGAACACCCCCGGTAAACTGGTGGCGAATTTCCCGTGATCGGCTTTCACATTACTCCGCGCGTCTCGATCGAGGCCGAGGTCATCGAGTAACGGCTGTTCGGGGCCGAGGAAACCCATCGCCAGTAAAACCAGTTGAGCGGGCAGAACTTTCTCCGTTCCCTCGATCGGTTTGGGGATGAATTGCCCTTTCTCGTTGCGCGTCCACTCGACCTGTACCGTGTGGATAGCCTTAACGTGACCGTTCTCATCTCCCTCGAACTTCGTCGCGGTGGTGGTATAGACGCGGGGATCGTCCCCGAAACGCGCGGCCGCTTCCTCCTGTCCATAGTCCATCCGATAGATTTTCGGCCATTCGGGCCAGGGGTTATCGGCGGCGCGCTGTTCGGGCGGCCGGGGCATAATTTCCAGTTGCGTCACGCTGTTGCAGTTGTGCCGTAGGGAGGTTCCCACGCAGTCCGTCCCCGTGTCGCCACCGCCGATAATCACCACGTCTTTTCCTTCCGCGGAGATGAAATCACTTCCGGGCTGTCTGTCGAGAATCGCCTTGGTATTCGCGGTGAGGAATTCCATCGCGAAGTGAATTCCCTTGAGTTCGCGTCCCTCGATATTCAAATCGCGGGGTTTGGTCGCGCCGGTGCAGAGTACGGTAGCGTCGTATTCTCTTACTAGCTCTTCCGCTCCGATGTCTTTGCCGACCTCGGTATTACAGATAAATTTCACGCCCTCGCTTTCGAGAACTCGCAGGCGACGGAGTACGACCTCTTCTTTATCTAGCTTCATGTTAGGGATGCCGTACATGAGGAGGCCGCCAGGGCGATCGGCCCGTTCGTATACCGTGACCGAATGGCCGGCTTTGTTGAGTTGGTCGGCGGCCGCTAATCCCGCGGGGCCGCTTCCGATGACGGCGACTTTTTTGCCGGTGCGTTTCGCGGGGGTTTCGGGGGTGATCCAGCCCTCTTCCCAGCCTTTATCGACGATCGAACACTCGATATTTTTAATCGTCACCGGGGGGTTATGGATGCCGAGAACGCAGGAACCCTCGCAGGGCGCGGGACAGACCCGGCCGGTAAATTCGGGGAAATTATTGGTTTTGTGCAATCGATCGAGCGCCTCGCGCCACAGTCCCCGATAGCTCAGGTCGTTCCATTCGGGAATCAGATTATTGATCGGGCAACCGCTGGCCATACCGCTTATCAGGGTTCCCGTGTGACAGAAGGGGGTTCCGCAGTCCATACAGCGGGCGGCCTGCTCGCGGAGTTTATCTTCTGGCATGGGGAAATGGAACTCGTCCCAGTTGTGTACCCGATCGAGGGGGGAGAGTTCCGAGGGAAGTTCGCGGAGGAATTCGAGAAAGCCGGTTGGTTTGCCCATAGTCGTATCTTGTAGCGTTCTGTTGTCGATCGTCTCATCGTTCATTTTCGGGCAAGGTTCGATCGAACCCCCGTACTTTAGGGATTTCTTTACGAATGCGCTTTTCCATCCGGTAGTTGGTGAAGCTTTGCCCGCGACAGTAAACTTGTTGAGTTTGGATTACCGAAAATCCCATCCTCTCGAAAAACGGTCGGGCGGTAATGCTGGCCTCGGTGACGAGGCGATCGATCCCCAATTCTAAAGCTTTCGCTTCGATCGTTTCGTAGAGTTGGCGACCGATTCCCCGACCTTGATAATCTTTGTGGCAGAAAAAGCGATCGATATGCCCGTTTTTTTTCAGATCCGCGAAACCGAGAATCAATTCCCCTTCTTCGGCGATGTAGGTAAAGTCGCGGGCTGTAAACTCGGTAAAGTTCACGTCATCCGGCGCCCACGCTTTCACCTGTTCGATACTGTAATCGCGGATATTGATCTCCCGAACCGTATCGTGAAACAGTCGCGCGATTCGGTTCGCGTCGCGGGGTTGAAAGAGACGGATGTTCATCGGAACTCTTGCAAAAATCAAAAATCTCTCGTTGGGACGGGAGTCAGGAGCCAGGAGCCAGGAGTCAGGAGGCGAAAGAAAGATTAACGAAATTATAGAGGTATGATGCCCGTATTTTCGCTAAACGTTCTTGACATTTTCACTTTCTTCGATCGTGTCAAATTTTACCCCGATCGAGCGATCTATCCACGGCATTCTCGCGATCATCCCTCTTTCGGTATGGATCGACCGCGGGATCGATCGCCTAAAATAAGAATCGATCGGGCGATTTCTCCATTTTATAAGCGAATTCAAAGAATGACTTTCTATCTTGGCTGTGCCGTTTGGTCTTATAAAGGATGGGTCGGGGAATTTTATCCCCCGAAGACTCAGAGTAAAGATTTTTTGTCCCTCTATAGTCAGCGATTCAATACCGTCGAGGGAAACACCACCTTTTACGCGGTTCCCGACGCGGGGACGGTGGCGCGCTGGAAACAGGAAACCCCCTCGGGATTCAAATTCGTGCCGAAACTGCCGCGGACGATCACCCATAGCGGTCTGTTAACCCCCCACCTGAGCGACGCGATCGCCTTTATCAGTAGAATGCAGGGACTCGGCGATCGATTAGGGCCGATTTTCGCCCAACTCCCTCCAAGTTATAGCCCGGAATATTTGGCGGATCTGGTGAATTTTCTGACCGCGATCGCCGATTACGACGTAGCGATCGCCGTGGAAGTCCGGCATCGGGATTGGTTTGAAGATCCCCACCGGGAACGGTTAAATGATAGTCTGGAAAAACTCTCGATCGGCCGGGTTTTACTGGACACGCGACCGATTTACAACTGTCCCGACGACCCACAATTAGCATCCGAGCGCCGCAAGCCGGAACTACCCCTACAACCCGATCTCACCGCGAATTTTACCCTGATCCGCTTTATCAGCCATCCCGAAGGCATTTACAATCACGCGTATCTCCGGGAGTGGGCAACGCGCGTCGGCCGGTGGTTACAATCGGGAACCGATGTCTATTTCTTCGTCCACTGTCCGGTAGAGGAGCATTCCCCCTTCACCGCGCGGGATTTTTACCGATTATTAATCGAAAAAAAAGTAAAACTCGCCCCTTTACCCTGGGATCGCCTACAGACCCCCCCGGAGCAGTTAAGTCTGTTTTAGTGCGGTAGGGAGGTGAGGGAGATGGGGGAGACGGGGGAGATGGGGGAGACGGGGGAGATGGAGAAGATTAGGGAGATGAGGGAGATAATAAATAATGTTATTGTTTCGTCCTGCCTCCTGACTCCTGACTCCTGCCTCCTGCCTCCTGCCTCCTGACTCCTGACTCCTGACTCCCCATCTATGACAGAGACTACCCCGGAAAAACTGCATTTAGCGACGAAAATCGCCTACGGAGCGGGAGATCTCGGCCCGGCGATCACGGCGAATATCTCCGTGTTTTACCTGCTCTTTTTCTTTACCGACGTGGCCGGATTACCGGCCGGACTGGCCGGAAGCGTGTTGATGATCGGGAAAATCGCCGACGCGATCAACGATCCGATTATCGGGATGTGGAGCGATCGAACCAATACCCGCTGGGGTCGCCGTATCCCGTGGATGTTATGCGGCGCGCTCCCTTTCGGAATTATCTATCTCTTACAATGGCTCATCCCGACGGATAATCAAGGGTTATTGTTCGTTTATTACGTTATAATCGGCATTTTCTTCAATATTACCTACACGATCGTCAGTCTTCCCTATCAGGCGCTCACCCCGGAATTGACCCTCGATTACAACGAACGCACGAGCTTGAATAGTGTCCGATTCGCCTTCTCGATCGGGGGCAGTATTCTCTCGCTAATTCTCTATATTCTCGTCACCAACGCCTATCCGGACAACGCGCGGGAGCGATTTATCCTGCTCGCGCTCATTTGCTCGTTATTATCCGTGATCGCCGTGATTTGGTGCGCTCTCGGGGTACGCGAGCGCGGGGTGACACCGATCCTCGGTATTTCTCAAAAAATCCGACTGGGGACGGGATTGGCGATCGCCGGCGGGATATCGGGAATCTACGGGATCGCGCGCGTTTTCCTCAACGGACTCGATTTCACGACGATATCGACGTTATTGTTAGGAATCCAGGTTATCGCGTTCGGATTAACCCTACGCTACGGTAAACCGGAACCGCATTTAATCGATGAAAAAGCGACGCGACAACGACAGGAATCGATCGATACCCCCGCGATCCCCTTCCGCGAACAGCTAAAAATCGTCTTTAATAACCGTCCTTTCCTGTACGTGATCGGGATCTATCTCTGTTCCTGGTTGGGGGTGCAGTTAACCGCGTCGATTATCGTCTATTTCGTGGTTAGTTACATGGGATTACCGGAAAAACAATCCGGTTTAGTCGCCCTAGCGGTGCAGGGGACGGCGTTAGTCATGCTGTTTTTCTGGCAGAAAGTCAGCGAGAAACTGGACAAGAAAACCGTGTATTTTTTGGGGATGATTTTCTGGATCATCGCCCAGATCGGTTTATTCCTCCTACAACCGGGCCAGGCCGGATTGATGTACTTTCTGGCGATTCTGGCGGGATTCGGCGTATCGGTGGCTTATTTAATCCCCTGGTCGATGGTTCCCGACGTGATCGAACTCGATGAACTCCAGACCGGCAAGCGTCGCGAGGGGGTTTTCTACGCGTTCATGGTACTCTTGCAGAAAATCGGTCTCGCGTTAGGGTTATTTCTCGTCGGCATCGCGCTCGAAGCGGCGGGATTTAAAGCGGCCGTCGCGGGAGAAGCGATTCCCGTCCAGCCGGAAAGCGCGTTAACGGCGATCCGGTTCGCTATCGGCCCGTTACCCGCGTTTTTCCTGATTATCGGGCTAATCCTCGCCTATTTCTACCCGATCACCCGCGCCGTTCACGAGGAAATTCTCTTGAAATTAGCGGAAAGAAAACGGGAGACGGGGGAAAATCCTTAAATTTCTAGCGCCTCGTAGGTGAAGAATTTCCGACCGACGGCGATCGTGCTGAACTGGTAACTGGGAACGGGCGCGGGAAAGGAGAGTTCGGTTTGATAGACGCTAAAAATCAGGAAGTTTTGGCGGGTCGTTCCCGCCGCGATCACTTGCTTTAGGAAAGGATGCCCCGTATCTACGAGTAATTTACAATATCCCCGCAATAATGCCTGGATTTCTGGGTTCGATCGGGCTTTATCACAGGCTCCCTCCTTTAGATAGGTCGTTAGCGCTCTCGTAGCGTACTGTTCGTAATCCTGTCGGTTAGGATTCGTGGTCAGCAGGACGGCGCCGATTCCCGCTAGGAAGGTTCCCAGCACTATCCCCCCGAATTTCGCGAGTTTCATAATCCCTCACCCGATCGCCGATCACTCTTAACGATAGCGTGAATCGGCCGGCGAAATAACCGGTCAAAATCGATCGCCCCGTGCTATACTTACAAAGGTGCGTGGCGAGCGTAGCCAAGTGGTTAAGGCAGTGGATTGTGGTTCCACCACTCGCGGGTTCGAGTCCCGTCGTTCGCCCTGATAGATGAATTTACTTTCCGAAGCGATCGGGAACCCGGTAACTTCGATCCGATCCCGGCGACCTTGAAATAGAAGAGCGTCCCGCGAGCGACGATCGACCGGTCTCCAGGCGATCGCTCTCTCGCGGATTCATTGTAGAGTTTGTAATAACTCTCTCGCGAGATTCGTTTTCGAGAGTCTATAAACTCAAAAATTAGCGAGAGAAATCGTTTTTTAGTACAGTTTGGTGCTATCCCGTTCTTTATTCCGCCTCCTGGCTCCTGAATACTGGCTCCTATCTCCTTTCTCCGCGAGAAATTTTGAATTCGGCGAGAGGTCTAGTAAGATCGGGATCGATCGAGTTTAGGGAAATCTGTATGACCGCGGAAAGTTTATCCACCACCGAGGAAGTGTTGGAAACGATGACCGATGAATTTATCGCCAACACTAGCACGCACAAGGAGATGATCGAGACGGTGATCTCCAGTCTCCAGCAGAATGATAGCGCGATGGTACAGGAATCCGGCGACGGCTATCTCTGGAAGTTCGAGTATGGAAGCGTCGAGGTTTTCGTACAGTTAACCGGGGAAAGCGACGATGATTTTCTCTCGGTTTGGTCGTTTGTCCTGAAACTCCCGGTCAAAGATGAACTCGGATTAATGCGAAAAGTCCTAGAGATGAACTGTTCCGAGACGTTTGAAGCGCACTTCGGGATTATGGAAGATCGTCTCGTGGTGATCTCCCAGCGTACCGTGGCCGATCTCGCTCCGGGGGAAATCTCTCGATCGATCACCCTGGTCGCGACGGTGGCCGATAATAATGATGAGTATTTAAAAGAAACTTTCGGTGGAACCTAACCTCTGGCGGTATATTCCCCCGCTAGTCGCGTCCGGAAACGTCCAGATGGCGATCGATACCTGGCTACTGGAACAACATCACCGTCACGGTCATCCCCCCGCTCTCCGATTCTATCGCTGGTCGTCCCCGACGATCTCCCTCGGCTACCATCAACGCCGTTACCCGGATTTCTGGAACGATCTGTCGATCGATATCGTGCGTCGTCCCACGGGAGGGCGCGCGGTCTTGCACGACGGCGATTTAACCTACGCGGTAGTAACTTCGGGCTTATCCGGTAATATCTCTCAAGTTTACGGGCGGATCTGTCAGTTTCTGATCGAGGGATGGCGATCGCTGGGAGTCGAATTACACTACGGCGAGGCCGGACGGGGCTATATTCACTCGGCCAATTGTTTCGGAACCGCCACCGCGGCCGACCTCGTGGATGGCGACGGGAATAAATTTATCGGTAGCGCCCAACTGAAACGGGAGAATTTCGTCTTACAACACGGTTCGATGCTCCTCGGCGGCGATCGAACCTTATTTGAAAAGGTTTTCGGGACACCGGCCCCGGCATCGGTCGTCGCGGGATTCTCGATCGCGACGGCGATCGAAACCCTGAAAACCTCGGCCGCCAACTGTTTCGCCTGTCAACTCGTCCCGAGTCCCCTGTCCCCGGCGGAATGGCGGGAAATCGACGCTATAGCGGGAAGATTAGCCTCCCGAGCGCGAGGGAGCGGCTAGATTCGGATTTGCCTCGATCGACCGGTTTAAATATTTGTAAAGAGCGCATTGACAAAAAACAGGTCTCGTGAATCGAGAAAGATTATGAGTCAGCTTGTATCGAAATGTAATTTTTTGCTAATAATGAGTAAAGCTAGTTTCCGGGATCGGGGAAGTGAAACCCCGCCCGGAGTCGCAATTATCCCTAGCTTGTGCTAGTTTAAGAAACGTTAATCTTTCGGGGGTTCGAGAGATTGACGGGCGATCGCACCCTCTCTAGTTCCTCTAGCGGGATCGTCGCGATGGCCACATCTTATAAGACAATGGGAATAACTCCCATCTCAAAAACGTTAAGAAATCTTGCCCTTGATTTCAGTTAAGCAAGAGGAAAATCCCCTATGACCATAGCAGTCGGACGCGCCCCGGAAAGAGGGTGGTTTGATGTAGTAGACGACTGGCTCAAAAGAGACCGCTTCGTCTTCATCGGCTGGTCGGGTTTACTACTCTTCCCCTGCGCCTACCTGGCCCTGGGGGGATGGTTAACCGGAACCACCTTCGTCACCTCCTGGTACACCCACGGGTTAGCCAGTTCCTACCTGGAAGGCGGCAACTTCCTCACCGTAGCCGTATCCAGCCCCGCCGATGCCTTCGGACACTCCCTCCTGTTCCTGTGGGGACCCGAAGCGCAAGGTAACTTCACCCGCTGGTGTCAGATTGGCGGTCTCTGGCCGTTTGTCGCCCTCCACGGAGCTTTCGGACTGATCGGCTTCATGCTGAGACAGTTCGAGATCTCCCGTCTGGTCGGCATCCGTCCCTACAACGCCATCGCGTTCAGCGGCCCGATTTCCGTATTCGTCAGCGTGTTCCTGATGTACCCGCTCGGACAATCGAGTTGGTTCTTCGCCCCCAGCTTCGGGGTGGCGGGAATCTTCCGCTTCATCCTGTTCCTGCAAGGGTTCCATAACTGGACGCTGAACCCCTTCCACATGATGGGGGTAGCCGGTATCCTCGGCGGCGCGTTACTGTGCGCCATTCACGGGGCGACGGTAGAAAACACCCTGTTCGAGGACGGCGAGGGTTCCAACACCTTCCGCGCCTTCGAGCCGACCCAAGCGGAAGAAACCTACTCGATGGTAACGGCGAACCGTTTCTGGTCGCAGATTTTCGGGATCGCTTTCTCGAACAAACGCTGGTTACACTTCTTCATGCTCTTCGTCCCCGTGACGGGATTGTGGATGAGTTCCGTCGGTATTGTCGGGTTAGCGCTGAACCTGCGGGCTTATGACTTCGTATCTCAGGAATTGAGAGCGGCGGAAGACCCCGAATTCGAGACTTTCTACACGAAAAACATTCTACTGAACGAGGGTCTGAGAGCTTGGATGGCTCCTCAAGATCAACCCCACGAAAACTTTACATTCCCCGAGGAGGTTCTACCCCGTGGTAACGCTCTCTAATATTCCCGCCGGAAGTGGACGTGACCAAGATTCTAGCGGATTCGCTTGGTGGTCTGGTAACGCCCGTCTGATCAACCTATCCGGTAAACTCTTGGGCGCTCACGTCGCTCACGCCGGTCTGATCGTTTTCTGGGCCGGGGCGATGACCCTGTTTGAAACCGCCCACTTCATTCCCGAGAAGCCCATGTACGAACAGGGCTTGATCCTACTTCCCCACCTCGCCACCCTCGGTTTCGGGGTCGGCCCCGGCGGTGAAGTGGTCGATACCTTCCCCTTCTTCGTCGCGGGTGTTCTCCACCTGATTTCCTCTGCCGTTCTCGGTTTCGGTGGGATTTACCACGCTCTCCGCGGTCCGGAAACCCTAGAAGAATATTCCAGCTTCTTCGGCTACGACTGGAAAGACAAAAACCAGATGACCAACATCATCGGCTACCACCTGATCCTGCTCGGATGTGGCGCGCTGTTGTTGGTGTTCAAAGCCATGTTCTTCGGCGGTGTCTACGATACCTGGGCGCCCGGTGGTGGTGACGTTCGCGTGATCACCAACCCCACCCTGAACCCCGCGGTGATCTTCGGTTATCTAACCAAAGCTCCCTTCGGTGGCGAGGGCTGGATCATCAGCGTCAACAACATGGAAGACATCATCGGCGGTCACATCTGGATCGGTCTGATCTGTATCGCCGGCGGTATCTGGCACATTCTCACCAAACCCTTCGCTTGGGCGCGTCGCGCGTTCATCTGGTCGGGTGAGGCTTATCTTTCCTACAGCCTCGGCGCGCTGTCCATGATGGGCTTTATCGCCGCGGTTTACGTGTGGTTCAACAACACCGCCTATCCCAGTGAGTTCTACGGCCCCACCGGGATGGAAGCCTCTCAAGCGCAAGCTTTCACCTTCCTCGTCCGTGACCAACGCCTGGGCGCGAACGTCGCTTCGGCGCAAGGCCCCACCGGTCTCGGTAAATACCTGATGCGCTCTCCGACCGGGGAAATCATCTTCGGTGGTGAAACGATGCGCTTCTGGGATTTCCGCGGCCCCTGGTTAGAACCCCTCCGCGGTCCGAACGGTCTGGATCTCGACAAGATCCGGAACGACGTTCAACCCTGGCAGGTACGTCGCGCGGCGGAATACATGACCCACGCGCCCCTCGGTTCGCTCAACTCCGTGGGTGGAGTTATCACCGACGTTAACTCGTTTAACTACGTGTCTCCCCGCGCTTGGTTGGCGACCTCCCACTTCACGCTCGCGTTCTTCTTCCTCGTCGGACACCTGTGGCACGCGGGTCGCGCTCGCGCCGCGGCGGCCGGTTTCGAGAAAGGGATCGATCGCGAGACGGAACCCGTACTCGCTATGCCGGATCTCGACTAATTTCGGTTAGTCCGGTCTAATAGGCTCCCGTCCCCGCGGCGGGAGTCTTTTTACTGAATAGTATTGACGAATATTTTTGATAAATATTTTTGATGAATAAAGGTTACAGGCTCACGGATATCCCCTAGCAATCCGAGTAAGATAGGTATTTTGAAGTTGTGTAACAAACAGCACGGCACTCGCCTGTAAGTACAATAGTATTGTAGATAGGCTTGATACGCGCCAGTTTTAAAAAAGAAAATGAAAGGGGAACTGCTAAAAAGGTTATTTAGGGCGATCGCTAGTGATGATACAACGGCGATCGACAAGTTAACCTATTTAGTGATCGAGGAGGAACGTCAAAAAGGGCATACCCTACTGGCGGAACAGCTAGAACGGATTAGAAAACAACGGAAATCTGAAGTGCCTACCGTCGAGGGGGCGAAAAAAGCCGCCGTTATCGCCCCCGACACGATCCAAGCCCTACAAGAATTACCGACCAACAAGCGTCTCAATTTACCGCTCGTTACTTTTATTCCGAGAGAGCGGCTTCGCCATCACATGATCTTGCCGGAGGCGGTTGAAAAGCGTTTCCGAAGGATCGAGCGCGAATACGCCGCTAGGGATAGACTCGCTCATTATGGCTTACGATACCGACAGAAAATTCTTTTGTACGGTTCTCCGGGCTGTGGAAAGACGTTAGGAGCGGAGCGTTTAGCGTGGAATACGGGTTTACCTTTGCTGAAAGTTCGATTTGACGCGATGGTATCTTCTTATTTAGGGGAGACCGCCAGTAATTTACGTTTAGTTTTCGATAAAGCTTCCGAAAACCCCTGTTTGTTATTTCTCGATGAATGTGACTCGATCGCTAAATCGAGAGAAGATATTCAGGAAGTGGGAGAAATGAAGCGGGTTGTTAATACTTTTTTACAAATCCTCGATGATTATGAAGCGTCTTCCGGGCTTTTAGTGGCCGCGACGAATTTGGATAAATCCTTGGATAGCGCCCTGTGGAGACGGTTCGATGATGTGATTGAAGTCCCCAAACCCGGAAAGGATGAGCTACAATCGATCTTAAAGCAAAATCTGTCAGCGATCGAGACCGGTGTGATCGATTGGGAGACAATCATCCAAAAAATGGATGGTTTTTCCGCCGCTCAAGCCGTCCGAGTCGCCCAAGATGCCGCTAAACGTGCCATTCTAGAACGGGAAGACTTAGTTATCCCCGAACATCTAGAAGAGGCTATCAAAGAAATTCAATCATCTTAAGTCATTAATTGAATACGTCGATCGTCCATGCCTACCAATTCTAAAAAATTCCCTCACATCCCTCTTGAATTAACAACAACAGGAACAGCCGCTCCTATTCGTGGAGGTTCAAGAAAGAAAAATCCGATTACCGCCGCTAATTTTGGCAATCGCACGGGTCACGGAGGTAAATTAAAAAGTTCTGTATATTCTATTATCGCTTATTGGGAGCAGGAAGAAAATGATCGAGAACGAGAAAATAAGCCAAGCCTTCCTCCTGCTCGCCGTCTGATTTTACAGATCGATCCTAATTCCTTTGATGCTGAATCTCTTAAAGGTTTTGGAATCGAAGTGATTGCTGAATTAGAAGACGGTTATATTATTGGAGCATCGTCCGATTTAGAATTATCTAAACTACAACAAAAAATTGATAAATTTATCAGTGAAGAGTATGGAGGCAACAAAGTAGCTGAAATATGGGATATTATTGAAGGGTATAAGAAAATAGACTATATTTTGTCCCCTGAACTTTTAGAAAATTGGGATAAAATCAAAGACAATCAACTTGAAATTGTAGACGTGGGAATTTCTTGTTTAGGCACCAAAAGCCAATTACCAGATTATCCCATTCAAAAAGACAATGAGAGCAACGAACGTTACTCAAAACGTGTTAATGATTGGATAAATAAACGAAACATGACTTATGAAGAATGGGATAATTTAAAATTTATTAGAGAAGAAGAGCTTGAAAATTTTCTTCAAGATTGTCAGGGAAAGATCTTGTCAATACTCGATGGAGATATTCCTAATTCTGCCATTTTACCTGATAGCTTTACTTGTCGTATTCAGATTTCAGGAAGAGGGTTAAAATATTTGGTTTTTAACTTTCCTTATCTTTTTGATGTAAGTAGACCAGATGAAATTTTAGAATTTATAGAGAATCAAAATATTATCGATAAAAATGAAACTCCTTTTCATTTAGAATCACCTCCTGAAAATGCACCTCAAGTCTGTGTTATTGATAGTGGGATTCAAGAGGGACATCGCTTGTTAAGAAATGCGATCAGATATACTGATTCATTTTCTTGGGTTCCACAAGATGATATGACCGCAGATCTTGTTGAGGGTGGAGGCCATGGGACACGAGTAGCGGGTGCGATTCTATATCCTAGAAGTATTCCTCGTCAAGGAACGAACCAAGCGGTTTGCTGGATACAAAATGCCAGAATCTTAAACGATCAGAAAGAGTTGCCAGATACATTGTTTCCTCCAAACATTTTAGATGAAATAATTGAGTTTTATCATAAACAAAAGGGGACGAAGTTATTTAATCATTCCATAACCGGAATTGTACCCTGCCGAACAGGTTACATGAGTGCTTGGGCTTCCGCAATCGATCAGCTAACTTGGCAAAATGATATTCTTTTTATTGTAGCTTCTGGAAATCTACCTTCAATTAATACCTCACAATTTCAAAATCATATCACTCGGTTATCTGTGAAAGAGCATTTGCAAAGAGAGAGAGCTTATCCTCACTATCTACTTGAAAGCTCTTGTCGGATTGCTAATCCCGCACAAAGTTTACAATCTTTAACCGTTGGATCAATAGCGCTAACTTCTTATTCTAATTTTCCTTTTAAATCTATTGCGGAACAAAATCAACCCTCCGCTTTTTCTTGTACTGGTTTTGGCATTTGGAATACTATTAAGCCAGAGGTCGTAGAATACGGAGGAGATTTTGTTATTAATGAAAATAACAAAACTGATCTTGCTACACATAGTGAGGTTTGCCCTGAATTAGTCCGTTCAACTTTAGGCGGGAGTAGCCCGGCTTTTGCTAGGGATAGTGTAGGAACTTCATTTGCCACGCCAAAAGTTACCCATATAGCGGCTTGTTTACAGGCTGAATTTCCGAAGGAAAGTTGTTTACTATATCGAGCGTTAATCGTACAGTCAGCCCGTTGGCCAGAATGGACAGAATCTAGTGATCTTAATAAACGAGATATTCTTCGGATGATCGGTTATGGGATTCCTAACCTCGATCGAGCGATAGAAAATACTCAGAATCGTATTACTTTAATCACGCAGGGTGAGAGAACTATTCAAGCGAAATATGCTCATGTTTATCAAGTTAAATTACCAGATGACTTACGATCTCAAGGGGAAGATATCGATATTTTGCTAGAGGTAACGCTATCTTATAAAGCTCAACCCCGTCGGACGCGACGGAATCATCGAAAGTATTTATCTACTTGGCTAGATTGGGACTGTAGTAAAAGAGGAGAAGAGCCCGATCGCTTTCTCAATAGAGTTCTGAAAGAATATGATGCACTCGAAAATACAGAAGAAGGAGAAGGTTTATTTAAATGGACGCTAGGTAAACAAAAAAATTATGGATTAATCAAAGATGTATCTAGGACGCTAGGAACCCTACAAAAAGACTGGACAAAAGTAAAGTCCTACGAACTAAGAGAAGCTTTCTGTATCGCGGTTGTCGGGCATGAAGGATGGAATAACGATCCTGACGCTTCCGTTCCCTATACTTTGGTCGTTAGTTTTGAAGCCTTGAATGTCGATATCCCAATTTATACAACTATCTCTCAAGCGCAAACACAAATAGAAGTTACCGAAACAGTGCGATTACGGGCTGGACAGTAAAAAAGCGATCGAAATTCAAGTATTCAAAAATTCAACATTTAAACGAACTCTAGAATTATACCGATCGCAGAAACCCCACTCCCGACAACGCCCTGTCTCCCGGAAGCGATCGAGCTAAAATAGTAGATCGGATTGTCACCGGGGACTAGAAAAAGCGAGATGACGGGAAAAACGCGCCTGAAAAAAGAAGAATCGCCACTCGCGCCGATCGATCTGGCGATCGAAAACGGGGGGGCGATCGAGAAAGTTGCCCCGGTTCGGAAGTGGTCGATCGAGGATAGCGAGAATCTGTACCGGATTCAAGGCTGGGGAGAACCCTACTTCTCGATCAACGCGGCGGGACATATTACCGTCTCGCCCCAGGGAGATAGAGGCGGATCGCTCGACCTCTACGAGCTAATTTCCGCCCTCAAGCGTCGGAATATCGGTTTACCGTTACTGATCCGTTTCAGCGATATTTTAGAAGATCGGATCGAGCGCCTGAACGCCTGTTTTTCGCGGGCGATCGCCCGTTACAATTACCCCAACGTGTACCGCGGGGTGTTCCCGATCAAGTGCAACCAGCACCGGCACATCGTCGAATCCCTCGTCCGCTACGGCAAACCCTATCAATTCGGGTTGGAGGCGGGATCGAAACCGGAGCTAATGATCGCCCTGGCGACCCTAGAACCCGTCCTCGACGGCAAAAACGAGAAAAATCGCCCCTTGCTCGTTTGTAACGGCTATAAAGACAAAGAATACATCGAGACGGCTTTACTCACCACCCGACTCGGCCACAAACCGCTGATCGTTATCGAACAACTGGAAGAATTGTATCTCGCCCTACGGGTCAGTAAGGAACTGGGCATCGCGCCACACCTGGGAGTCCGCGCCAAACTGGGAACGAGAGGGAGCGGTCACTGGGGCAATTCCACGGGCGATCGGGCGAAATTCGGGCTAACGGTTCCAGAAATCCTCACCGTGGTCACGGAACTGGAAAAAGCGGGAATGTTGGACTGTCTGCAACTCCTGCACTATCACATCGGTTCGCAGATCTCCTCGATTAGCGTCATTAAAGATGCCATCCGCGAGGCCGGTCAGATTTACGTGGAACTGGCGAAAATGGGCGCGAAGATGACCTATCTCGACGTGGGAGGCGGGTTAGGCGTGGACTACGATGGCTCGAAAACCAACTTCTACGCCTCGAAAAACTACAATATGCAGAATTACGCCAACGATATCGTGGCGGAGGTGAAGGAAGCTTGCGAGGACGGGGGCGTACACGCGCCGATCCTGATCAGCGAGAGCGGCCGGGCGATCGCCTCCCATCAGTCGGTTCTCGTTTTCGATATCCTTAGCACGAGCGAGGTTCCCTGTCAACCCCCGGAGCCATCGATCGAGAAGGAACATCTCATCCTGCGGAATCTCTGGGAGACCTACGAGAATATCGACGAGCGCAACTATCAGGAAGCCTATCACGACGCGGGACAGTTCAAGGAAGAGGCGATTAGCCTGTTTAACTTCGGCTATCTCGGTCTTCGCGAACGCGCCCGAGCCGAACAATTGTATTGGGCTTGTTGCTCGAAAATCCTTCAGGTCGCCCGACAACAGGAGTACGTCCCGGACGATCTCGAAGATCTCGAACAGATCATGGCCTCGATTTATTACGCCAATCTCTCGGTGTTCCAGTCGGCGCCGGACGCGTGGGCGATCGATCAACTGTTCCCCATCCTGCCGATTCACCGACTCGATACCGAACCGACGCGACGGGGAATTCTCGCCGATCTCACCTGTGACAGCGACGGGAAAATCGATCGATTTATCGACCTGCGCGGCGACGTGAAATCGGTTCTCGAACTGCATCCCCTGGAGTACCGGGAGGGCAAAACCACCCCCGAACCCTACTATCTGGGAATGTTTCTCGTAGGGGCCTATCAGGAGATCATGGGCAACCTACACAATCTGTTCGGTGATACCAATGTCGTCCATATTCAGATGAATCCGAAGGGCTACGATATCGAGTATCTGGTGAAAGGGGACACGATTACCGAGGTTCTCGGCTACGTGCAGTATTCGGCCGAGGATTTACTCGAAAAAATCCGCCGCCGTACCGAACAAGCTCTACAAGAAAACCGGATCACGATCGAAGAATCTCAACTGCTTCTACAGGATTACGAACGTAGTCTGAGACGGTATACCTATTTGGTCGGGGGAGAGTGAACGGGGGGAAATCCCCGATCCCGCTTGTATCCAGCTTATCCTCGCGCGATCCGGGAAAAATCCCGATCGCCCCCCGGCCGTAAGGGTTTCCCTCTCTAATCCGAGAGATTTCCTTTCTCTCTCCCCGTCGGTATACTCGATATCTACCGAAAGGAAGAAGGAACGGGAGGATGGATGCCCTATACTGAGTACAGAAAGGTTGAGACAAACAAAACCCAATGAATCCGATGCCTTTCCGAGATCATGACGACTTGCCCGATATGTTCGAGAACCGCACTCCGCCACATTACCTCTAGTCGTGTATACTGGTATTGTCCACATTGCCACGAAGAAGTCCCGGATCTCGTAGGATGCTCCTCGGCGAAGAACGAGCGAGGAAAAGGCAAAAGAAATACAAGGTTTTTAAGTTGGTAGATGGCAATAAGACCTGTAGGATGAGTTAACTGTAACGCATCCTACTTTTTTTTTTCAACCCTCAAATCTCTCTAGGGTTAAGTTCCATCATCTTCCAGGTGGTATAGGTACCGATCGGACTCCAGAGGAGATAGGGAAGCAGTAAGATTCCCGCCCACGTCGAGACGGGGAAGACGAACGCCGCGAGAATCAGGCCGAGAACGAAACCCGTACCGCCGACGATCGTTCCGGCCTGGAGACTGCGAAGTTTACAGGTAACGGGAGTGTAGGCGGTGATGGTGATTTCCACGAGCAGATAGAAAAGCATTAACGGCCAGCCGTTATCCGGTCGCGCCTCCCAGACGAGGTAAGCCGAGATCGCGCCACAGATATAGATCACCGTCCAGATAACGGGAATCAGGGCTTCAAAGGTTAACCAGGACGGACGGCGGAGACGGGCGAACCAACGGACATCGCGCGGGGTCAGCGTTCCGCCCCCTAACGCGATCAGGAACGTTACCGCCCCGATCGCTAACCAAGATGGGATCATCATCGTACCTCGATCGATTTGTCTCTATCTTAGGCAACCGCGGGAAAAGGAGACTCTATCGTTCTGTCGATTATCCGCCGCTAATTTTGGCTTTATAGCCCGCTTCGGTGAGAATCTGGAGGATTTTCGAGCGTTGGTCGCCCTGGATCTCGATCGTGTTGTCTTTAATCGTTCCCCCGGTCCCGCAGGCGGTTTTTAGCTGTTTTAATAACTTGGCCAGACTTTCCGGTGACAGTTGAAAGCCCGAGATGACGGTGACGGTTTTTCCGCCGCGGCCGGAACGGGAAGCCTGTACGCGAAGGTTCTGTTGGTTCGGGGGCGCTTCGGGAACGGGACGGGCGAAAGCGTCCTCGTTACTCTCCCCGAACTCCCAATACGCGACGCGATTTTTGTCGGACGATTTACCCATGACGGTTTCTGTCTGTAGTTTCTCTCTCTAGCGTAAACCCCGCGGTGATTCTCTCTGTCAAAAGTGATAGTTTTTTTCCTATATAGAAAGAGTAATTAAAGAAGACCGCCTTGCTATTCGAGTAACGATCGATACCGATAAATTCCCCGTTTCTCAAACTTTTGTCTCGATCGATCTCGCCGGGCGCGGGATTTTTTTTCGGGAAGTACACTGAAAAGAAACGAGGGATCGAGGCGATGAAAAATCGAACGAACTTTCGACCGCTTTTGCTCCTCCTATCCGTTCTGAGCGTTATTTTCCTCTCGTCGATCGCTCTCGGTCAAACCGATATCAATATTAACGATCGAGATCTCGTCCGTATCGGGGGAGACGTGATCGTTCCCGCGGGGAAAGTGGTGGATAACGCGCGCGCGATCGGGGGCGACGTGTCGATCGAGAAAGGCGCGAGAGTAAGGGAAACGGCGATCGCCATCGGGGGG
Source organism: Pannus brasiliensis CCIBt3594 (assembly GCF_036688125.1). Classification (NCBI taxonomy): domain Bacteria; kingdom Bacillati; phylum Cyanobacteriota; class Cyanophyceae; order Chroococcales; family Microcystaceae; genus Pannus; species Pannus brasiliensis. The sequence goes on from NZ_JBAFSM010000001.1 coordinate 166,105, forward strand.
GACGTGATTCTCGGAGAAAAAGCCCGCGTGGACGGGGATGCCTACAGCATCGGGGGCGATATTGTCCGGGGCGCGGGCGCTTCGATCGGTGGCGCTTCCCGGGTCTTCACCGAGCAGGGGCGTTGGGATATGCACGGTTCCCGACAGCGGGGGATGGACGGATTCCTGTTTCACTACCTCCTCGGTCTCGCCTCGCACCTGTTGATCGTGCTGGTTAGCGGGATCGTCGGTGTTTTGCTGTTGCGGTGGCGGCCGCGATTTCTGTTGGATCTCGCGGACACGGTGCGCCAGTACCCGATCGAATCGATTTTGGCGGGATTGGGGGGAATTGTCGCCGTTATTATGCTCGCGATCTTGCTGGCGATCAGTTTAATCGGGATTCCGCTCTTGCCCCTGCTGGGTTTAAGTTTTATCGGGGTGATGTTGCTGGGAACGCTCGGCGTGGCGTTGTGGATCGGCGAGAGGGCGTGGACGAAACCGGATAGCACGATCGTCCGCCAGTTTCTCGTCGGTTTGCTAATCTTGGCGTTGATCGGCTTGGTTCCGGGGGCGGGCGGTTTGGTCTTGTCCGCGGTCAATTTGGTGGGTTTCGGCGCGGTTATTATCTGGGCGTTAAATCGACAGCGACCGCCGATCGATCGGGTCGATCGCGGTTCGATCGAGGGCGATCGATAAGGGTGTAGGAGGCAGGAGGCAGGAGGCAGGAGGCAGGGGGAAAGATGGGAATTCCGATTTTATCCGAGATTATTTAGAGGATTATTTTCGACAAGAAAACGGAAATAATATTTTTACAAATCGATGATTCAGGAATTCAATTTTTTAAAAAATCCTTCCTAAGAAAGATGATTTCTAGAAATGATTCATCCATAAATAAAGGGTCGATCGCCCTGTCAAAAAAAGGATCGATTCATGGAAATCGCCACGAATTTCTGGTCGGATACCGTCGTCCTGTCACGGATGCAGTTCGCGTTAACCGCGAGTATTCATATGCTCTGGCCCGCGCTGACGACCGGCGTGGGTATTTATTTAGTAATCATCGAGGGATTGTGGTTAAAAACCCGCGACCCGGACTATTATTATCACGCTCGATTCTGGGCGAAACTGTACGCGCTGAATTTCGGGGTGGGAGTGGCGACCGGGATTCCGATGGAGTTTCAATTCGGGACGAACTGGGGGCCGTTTTCCGAGGCCGTGGGGAATTTTTTCGGGAGCGTGATCGGGTTTGAAGCTTCGTGGGCGTTCATGTTAGAGGCCGCATTTCTCGGCATCATGTTATTCGGCTGGGAGCGGGTGAATCCGATCGTTCACTATCTCTCGACGATATTCGTGGCGATCGGGGCGAATCTCTCGACTTTTTGGATTTTAACCGCCAATTCCTGGATGCAAACGCCCGCGGGCGGGGAGATGATCGACGGGAAATTTATCGTACACGATTACTTCCGGGCGATCGCCAATCCCTTCACGGCCAAAAGTGTCCTGCATATGTTTCTCGCCACCCTAGAAACCTCGTTATTCGTCATCGCCGGGATTAGTGCCTGGTATATTCTGAAAAATCGCCATAAAGATTTCTTTTCTAAATCTTTCAAACTTTCTCTCTCCGTTATCATCGCCGTCGCCCCCCTTCAGATCTACGCGGGCCATTTGAGCGCCGAACAGGTGTATCGCTATCAACCCGCGAAACTGGCGGCGATGGAGGCACAATGGGAGACGGTTCCCGCGGGAGGGCCGGCCGACTGGAGTGTGCTGGCGTTACCGAATAATCGCGCCGAGCGAAACGATCGAGAATGGGTCATTCCCAACGCGCTCGGATACATTTTAGAACTGAAAAGGAATCTCAGCGAGCCGGTTTACGGCTTGAAGGAGTGGGAACCGAACGATCGCCCGCGTTTGGTCGGTTTAATTTACTATTCCTTCCGGACGATGGTGGGAATTGGTTTTCTGTTGGCGGGCTTGATGGCGATTAGCGTCCTCTACTGGCTGATCGGCGGACTTTCGGGTGAGAGAATCGATCGAGCGCGGTGGTTACTGCGCGCCTGGATCTTCGCCGCGCCGTTGGGATTTATCGCCATCGATACCGGTTGGATCGTCCGGTGCGTGGGACGGCAACCCTGGACGCTGTACGGGCAGATCCGTACCGTCGATTCCGCCTCGTCGATCCCGGCCGGAAACGTGGTGGCCTCTCTAAGCGGTTTTACCGTCGCGTACCTGCTTTTACTGATCGCCTACGCGTATTTCGGGAGTCGGATTATCCGTCGGGGGCCGAGATTCGATCTCCCCGTACCGAGTTTAGAACCGACGCGCCCGGCGATCGATACCACCCCCGGCGAGTTCGAGCCGAACGAACGTCCGGTAGAAGCCAAACAGTAGGATCGGAGGCGCTCGAATGGAAACTCTCGCGTATTTTCTCCCGCAAGTTTGGTTCGGAATTCTGGCTCTTTTTCTCTTTCTCTATGTCATGCTCGACGGTTTCGACCTGGGGGTGGGAATTCTCTCGCTCACGTCGTCTAACGAGGAAAGACGCGGGATTTTAATGACCAGCCTTAGTAATATTTGGGACGCGAACGAAACCTGGCTTGTGCTAATGGCCGGGGGACTTTTCGGCGCGTTTCCCCTCGCCTACGCCACGATTTTGACCGCGCTGTATATCCCGATCGTTCTCATGGTTTTCGGGTTTATTTTTCGGGCGATCGCCTTTGAATTTCGCGAGCAGGCGAAACGAAAATTCGTCTGGAATCTCTCCTTCGGGATCGGCAGTTTTCTCGCCGCGCTCGGACAGGGTTTCGCGCTCGGAGCGGTTTTAAAAGGGATCGATGTCGATGAATCGGGGCATTTTATCGGGGGGAATTGGGATTGGTTCAGTTGGCAATCGGTGCTGATCGCGCTGACGTTAATTCAGGGGTACGTGTTGATCGGTTCTACCTATCTCGTTTGGAAAACGACCGGGGAATTGCAAACCCTACACTATCGAACGGCGAAAATCGCCGCGTGGACGACGTTGGTGGGGGCGATCGCTATCACGATTTTCACGCCCATTTTCTACGAGAGCGCGCGGGAGCGTTTATTTCATCCCCCTTTAGTCTATGTTTTCGGGAGCATTCCGGTGTTGGGTATCCTGTTGATCTCGCGGCTGTTAACCAGTCTCGATCGACGCGAGGAACGCGCCCCGTTTGTCTGGACGATCTCGATCTTTTTACTGTCTTTTATCGGCTTGGGATTGGTGGTTTTTCCCTATATCATTCCCACGGAAATCACGATTTACGAGGCCGCCGCCGATTCCAGTTCCCTCGTGATCATGATTATTTTTATCGGTTTTTTAATCCCGGTCATGCTGTTTTATAACCTCTATCAATACATTGTTTTCCGGGGGAAAGTGACGGGAGGGGGTTATGGCGAGTGAGGATTTCCGCGGTGGTTGGTCGTCGCGGGCGACATCGACGACCATCGGAAGCGTGATAAGATCGATCGAGTATGTAAAATCCTAGTCCTTGAAAATCTAAATCATGTTCGACGCGCTGGCCGATCGCCTGGAAGACGCTTGGAAAAAGCTACGGGGTCAAGACAAAATCTCCTCGGCGAATATACAAGACACCCTCAAAGAAGTCCGTAGAGCCTTATTAGAAGCCGATGTAAACCTTCAGGTCGTTAAAGCGTTTATCGCCGAAGTTGAGAAACAAGCGCTCGGCGCGGACGTGATTTCCGGGGTTAATCCGGGACAGCAATTCATCAAGATCGTTTACGACGAACTCGTGAACGTGATGGGGGAAAGTAATGTTCCCCTCGCCAGCGCGGATAAACCCCCCACCGTCATCCTCATGGCCGGTTTACAGGGGACGGGGAAAACGACCGCCACCGCGAAACTCGCCCTCTATCTCCGCAAACAGAAGAAAAGCTGTTTGATGGTGGCTACCGATGTCTACCGTCCGGCGGCGATCGATCAGCTTGTTACCCTCGGCAAACAGATCGATGTCCCCGTCTTCGAGTTGGGAAGTGACGCGAATCCGGTCGATATCGCCCGTCAGGGGGTGGAAAAAGCCAAAGAACTCGGCGTGGATACCGTGATCATCGACACGGCCGGTCGTCTCCAGATCGACGCGTCGATGATGGACGAACTAGCACAAATTAAGAAAGTTGTCAAGCCCGACGATACTTTACTGGTCGTCGATGCCATGACCGGGCAAGAGGCCGCCAACCTCACCCACACTTTCCACGAACAGATCGGCATTACCGGCGCGATCCTCACCAAACTCGACGGCGATACCAGAGGGGGCGCGGCGTTATCCGTGCGTCAGGTTTCGGGACAACCGATTAAATTCGTCGGTATGGGCGAGAAAGTGGAGGCGTTAGAGCCTTTTTATCCCGATCGACTCGCCAGCCGCATTTTAAATATGGGGGATATCATCTCCTTCGTCGAGAAGGCGCAGGAACAGATCGATATCGCCGACGTGGAGAAAATGCAGGCCAAGATCCTCGAAGCGCGGTTCGATTTTAACGACTTCCTCAAACAGATGCGCTTCCTCAAGAATATGGGGTCGCTGGGCGGAATTCTGAAAATGATCCCCGGTATGGGCAAACTGAGCGGGGCGGATATCGAGAAAGGGGAAAGCGAACTGAAGCGAACCGAATCGATGATCAACTCGATGACCGCGGAAGAGCGCGCCGATCCTGACCTTTTAGCGAAATCTCCTAGCCGTCGTCGTCGCGTGGCGAGAGGTTCGGGACACTCGGAAACCGACGTGACCAAACTGATCACCAATTTCACCCGGATGCGATCGATGATGCAACAGATGGGTCAGGGACAGATGCCGGGGATGGGAATGCCCGGTATGGGAATGCCCGGTATGGGTGGCATGGGAGGAATGTTCGGCGGTGGGAATCGTCCCGCGCCGGGATTCCGCGGCTATCCCGGTGGTGGTGGTGGCGCGCCGAAAAAACCGAAGAAAACCAAGAAAAAGAAAGGTTTCGGCGAATTGTAATTCACGAGAAGTTAGCCCGGATCGATCGATCCGGGTTTTGTCTTGCTCCTTCGTTTTCCAATTAGCGATCACTCGAAATTTGCAAATAGATCATTATCAGTATTACGACCTATGGACGAGACACTAAAAAACAAAATTAAGGATGAATTGAAAGCGAATATTAGAAAATTTTTTAAAGATAAAGATAAAACTTCCTATCAAGTCTTAAATCATATCTTTCCCGCTGAACGTCGAATACGTTCCCTGATAGGGGGACTAGAAACCAGTTTGGGAAAGCAATTTTGGGAGCCGATCGCGAAAATCCTCGCAGAACTGAACGGTTTTGAAATTATATCTGAACCATTATTAATTCCTGAACCTTTCCCCAAAACACTGCGAGACGAACTCAATTCTTTAATCAATCAACGAGAGCGCAATGTTATTTCTACTCTAGACTGTATCGCAAGGCTCAGGCGAGCCGCCGCCGAATCTAACTTTGAAAATGTGAATTTTGTACCGCCGCAATCAGGCACTGGAGTCGATATTTATCTCAAAAAAGATAACATCGAATATCTTTTCGATATTAAAACGGCACAACCAAATCAAGGGCTTCTTAATTCCTTTAACGGCCAACTATTAAGATGGTATTCTTATCGATTCGCTCACGATTCTACTTGCCATGTACAAGCTCGAATTATTATACCTTTTAATCCTTATAAAAAGGACTGGTATGTATATAACAAAAGTAAGTTAAACGAGTCACATTTAGATCGAAATAATGATTTATGGGTGGGAAACGAATTTTGGGATTTTTGTTCTGGTTTTGAGAACACCTTAGAACATCTGCAAGATGTTTTTATAGACTTGGGAAAAGAAAACTTCGCCCAAGAGTTTCATGACATTTTTTACGATCCGTCAAAAATTGCCGATATTCGAGATAGAAAAGATCGCTTGGATACACCTGAGAGTGTCAAAAGAAAAACTAAAAAAACAGAATAATAGGTAACTCACAAAAACAAGTCACTTTTCGTGTTCATCAAAAAATTAAATTCCAAGGGCTTTTAATAATTCCCTCGCCACGTATTCAACGACGGGGACAGGAACTGCATTACCGAACTGTTTTTTGGCAATATCTTCTCTTTTGTGATACTCGAAATCGGCGGGAAAACCCTGTAATTTTCTAGCGTCACTAGCCGTTATTTCTCTATATTTTTTCGGCTTATAAATTTTTTGCAGGAATAATTTTTTATACTCCGCGGGATGACTCGCCTCGATCGCTACCGTCGCGATATAATCCTTCGCACCCGTCGCGGTTAACGTGGGGATAATATCGGCGGTCGGTAGGATCACTCGATAGATCCCGTTAATTCCCGACATATTTTTCGAGTTGATGAATTCGTATTCTTGATTAGGTTCCGATCGAAAGATTCCCAATCTCACCAATTCATCTAATTCGTCTTTTTGAATATCCGGGATAAAACGTTTAAATTCTTCTAAAGCTACAGGATGTCCGTCTTTTTTCCCTTCCGACTTACATCTTCTCCGTTTTAAGTGAATCAGACAAATTTCTTTCTGACGATCGGTTGTTTTAATAATATCCCAAGAATGGATCGTCGTGTGTCCGTTGCGGAGATCGGAAAAAATGAAAAAATCGTTTAACTCGTCTTCTTTTTGAAAGCGAGTTCTCGACGGGGGAATAAAACCGTTAAATAAAACATCGGCGGTTAGCTTGGCTTTTTTAACTGGTTTGATATTTTTAAGTTCCTCCAGGATATCTAAAACTTTCGGATGGATATTTAACGGTCGCGGGAAACTATACTCTTGACAGATTTCTAAATCTTGTCGGATACCGACGATAAAGACTCGATCTCGATTTTGCGGTAAACCGAAATCGTAAGCGTTCAAAACTTTCCATTTCACACAATAGCCGATCGATTCGAGTTCGTGTACGATCAATTCTAAATTGGCTTGATTTTTCGGACTGGCTAACCCGCTAACATTCTCGAAAATAAAACTTTTGGGCCGGCTTTTCTTCACCAAGCGGATCACGTCAAACCATAAGCGGCCTCTCGGGTCGTCGAATCCTCGCAATTGTCCGGCTACCGACCAAGGTTGACAGGGAACCCCACCCACTACCACATCTATATCCGGGGGAAGTTCGTTAATTTTGGTAATATCTCCGAAGGCGATTTCGTCGCGGGTTAAATAATTAATAAAATTGCGTCGGTACACCTCGATCGCCTGTTTATCGATCTCGGAATAGCCCAGACATTGCCCGCCTAACTTTTTGAGAGCGATTCTGAAGCCCCCGATTCCCGCGAAAAGATCGACGAAGGTAAATTTCGATCGAACGCTAATTTCTTCTAAGGGCAGTTTGATTTGAAGGGGAGAAGGAAGACATCTACCGAGCATTAGAGTGATTTCCAACCGAGCGACCTTACGGACACGCGAGTGTCTTAGAAGTCAATTCTAGCAAATGTATCCCCGTGAAAGAGATACTAAAAAGCGATCGATTAGAATAACCGCCAGATCAGGGGCAGGAAGATAAAACTCGCGACTAACAGGGCGGCCAGGGAGGAAATTAACACCGCGCCGGCCGCACAATCCTTGGCGATTTTCGCGAGATCGTGATAGGACTGCCCCACCGTTAGATCGACCACCGATTCGAGGGCGGTATTGAGCAATTCTAGGACGAGGACGAGGGCGCAGGTGAGCGTGAGAATCGCCATCTCTACCGGGCTAACCTTGAGCCATAATCCGAGATTAATGGCGATGACGGTGATCAGGGTATGGATGCGGAAATTGCGCTGACTGCTGAACGCGTACCGGACACCGGCCCAGGCGTAGCGGAAACTGACGAGGAGATTCGAGGCGACCTGCCAGGCGTATTCCCGTTGACTAGGAGACCCAGAATCGGCGATTTTACTCGATCGACCGAGGAAATTGGTCGCCACGTAGGGAGAGGGGGGATTCCCGGATTGGGAAGGTTTATTTAAATTAGATTTCATATTATACGGGTAACGATTGACAAAAAGCGGAGTTTATCCGTTCTCGATTTCGACGGATTCTAATAAAGCTTCCTGTAAAGATAGCATTTCTTGCAAGCTTGTTTCATCGGGATGATCCCAACCGAGGAGATGGAGTAAACCGTGAGCGGCTAACCAGGCGAGTTCCCGTCGCGGGGAATGGCCGTGTTCTTCAGCTTGTTTTCGGGCCGTTTCTACAGAAATGATCAGATCGCCCAGGTATAAAGGTTCTTCCCGTCGGATCTCTTCATCGGTGGGGACATCGACTTCTAGGGAGGCGAAGGCGAGAACGTCGGTGGGTCGGTCTTTGGCGCGATAATTGGCGTTATAGGTTTGAATCTCCCGATCGTCGGTTAAGCGTAAACTCAGTTCGTATCCGGGCGCGGGGGGCAGATATTCCGCCAATTCCGTCAGCCAGATTTCCATCCAGTCGCGCCAGGTGGATTCGGCGATCGAGGATTCGCCCCCGCCGGAATAATGATCCTGTACCGATACCTCGATCGATCCGAGAAAAGATCCGCTCACGATCGACCCCCTAACGGGTGAGATAGGAAACACCGACGAGAAATCCTAACAACGCGGCGGTCGTCAGGAAAAAATGCTTCAAAGACGTGCCTTTTTTGCGAACCATGTTCCGCATCGCTAATTTCACGTAACTCGGGGGCGGTTCGGATACGGCTTGCCCTTCGGTCACTTCGGGGTTCGTCGTCACGGGTTCGGTCATGGAAATCACTCTCGTAGAAAATCGATCGACTTCAGTGTAACAGTTTATTACGAGAGCGAAACGCGATTTACAGATTTACAGATTTGGCGCGAGATCGGGTGAGAACAGCCTCTTCGGGGCGAGACGATCGGGGCGATCTTCGCCGATCCTCGATCGAGCGTGAGATAATTGAAATCGGGGAGCGGGATAGAGGCTCCCACCACGCGATAGCTCGATAGCTCGACTTATTTACCAGGGAATTCTCGCGGCAATGTTTTTCAGAAAAAATACCGATCGAGACGCGCGCCCGCGCCGGCTTATTATCGGCGATGTCCACGGTCATTTCGATACCTTGATGAGATTATTAGACAAGATCGCGCCGAGAGAGAGCGATCGGCTTTATTTTCTCGGGGATTTAATCGATCGGGGCGAAAAGAGTAAGGAAGTGGTGGATTTCGTCATCGAGAACGACCATTCTTGTATTTTGGGCAATCACGAACATATGTTACTCAAAGCGATCGGCGAGGAAGAAGTTTCCGAACACTGGTTACAGAATTGGTTACACTCCGGGGGAGCGGAAACGCTGATCGGTTACGATAACCAAATTCCGGAAGAACATCTCGCGTGGTTTAAAGCGCTCCCGAATTATCTGGATCTAGGAGATATCTGGCTCGTTCACGCGGGGGTCGATCCGCGGGTACCGATCCAACAACAGACGAGCGATCAATTCTGCTGGATTCGCGATCGATTTCACGCCATAACAAAGCCCTATTTCCCGGATAAATTAATGATCACCGGACATACCGTAACCTTTACTTTTCCGGGGGTAAAACCGGGCAAAATCGCTCGGGGAATCGGTTGGATCGGCATCGAAACGGGGGCTTATCATCCGAAAAGCGGCTGGTTAACCGCGCTGGATCTGGGCAATCAAAAAGTATATCAAGCGAACGTTCTAGATAAGAAATGTCGGGTTCTCCCGCTAGACCGAGCGATCGTCGATATCGATCCGGGACAGATCGCCGCGCGGATGAAAAAACCTTCCCGTTCCGATCGGGAGCAAGAATAATACGAAATCCGCCTAAATGTCCCTAAAATTGGAGGGACGCGAGAAACCTAAATTTTCTCGCGCCCTGGGAAGTCCCCACACCCTTGTCATCCGTACACCTTCGCGTAATATTCCTGATATTCCTTCGATAATAACGGTTGCCACCAATCGCGGTTTTCTAAATACCATTGAATCGTTTTCTGCAAGCCTTCCCGTACCGTTTCTTCCGGTTCCCAGCCCAATTCGGTACGGATTTTCGTGGCGTTAATCGCGTAACGGCGATCGTGTCCGGGGCGATCTTTGACGAAAGTAATTAACTCCCGCGCCGGTTTGATGGGGAGATCGGGGGCTAACTCGTCCATCAAATCGCAGAGCGTTTTCACGAGATCGAGATTTTTTACCTCGTTATTGCCGCCGATATTGTAGGTTTCTCCGGCTTTCCCTTTATGAATCACCGTATCTAACGCCCGACAGTGATCTTTAACGTACAGCCAATCGCGGATATTCATACCGTCCCCGTAGACGGGTAAAGGTTTTCCGAGGAGGATATTAATACACATCAGGGGAATTAATTTTTCGGGGAAATGATAGGGGCCGTAATTGTTGGAACAATTGGTGATAATTGTCGGCATTCCGTAGGTGTGATAGTAGGCGCGGGCGAGGTGATCGCTTCCGGCTTTCGACGCGGAATAGGGGCTATTCGGCGCGTAGGGAGTGGTTTCGGTGAACGCGGGATCGTCGGGTTCCAGACTGCCGTAAACCTCGTCGGTGGAGACGTGCAGAAATCGGTAATTTTCGGGTTTTCCGTTCGCCATCCAGTGATGACGGAAACTTTCTAAAAGGGTGAAGGTTCCGACGACGTTGGTTTGCACGAACGCGGAGGGGCCGAGAATCGATCGATCGACGTGGGATTCGGCCGCGAAATGGGCTACGGTATCGATTTTCTCACTTTGAAAGAGTTCGTCTACGAGGGTTCGATCGCCGATATCCCCTCGGACGAAACGAAAATTCTCGCGGTCTTTCAGTGTCGTCAGATTGTTTAAGTTGCCCGCGTAGGTGAGCGCGTCGAGAACCACCACGTAATCCTCGGGGTATTTCTCGCACCAGTGATGGACGAAATTCGAGCCGATAAATCCTGCGCCACCCGTGATTACTATTCTTCTCTTCCCGTCAGTCCGTGATGTCATGACAATCTCTCGCTACTATCGCGTAATATTCTAGAGTCTTTTTGGTTTTTTTTGACATCTAACCGGAGACCGATGCTCGCGGGTTGGGATCGATCGCTTCCGATAACGTCGTCACCCGATAACCCCGCTCTCGCAGGGTCGGTAATAATTCTCTCAGAACTTCCGCCGTCTGGAGCGATCGAATTTTCGATCCCCCGTGGAGGACGAGGATGGAACCGGGAAAAATAAAGCGCGATAGGTAGGAAAGGGTAAATTTCGGCGAACCGGTGAAATCGAAGGTATCGAGCGGGATCATCGAGGCGAGCGCGAAAAGGGGATTATAATCGTGTTTAATCACCATTTTCTGTAAAACTTCGCTCATCAGGCGATTATAGCGACCTCTCCCCGGCCGGAACCAGCGAATCATCCCCTCGCGATTATCGCTTAAAATCTCGTGCGCGGTGGTGATCTCCCGATCGAATTCCCCCGGCAACCACAAATCCGCGTGGGTTCGATCGAAACAGCCGTGATTGCCGATTTCATGTCCTCGCTTCAGGATCTCGTCGATAATTTCGGTTTTTCCCGCGAGGAAATCGGTGATGATAAAAAAAGTCGCCCGAACCCGCTCGATCGAGTTAGAAACGCTTTGATTCTGTCGTTCGATCGCTTCTAGAATGATTTCCGTGGAAGGATCGCCCACATCATCGATTGTCAGGGCGATCGTTCTCTCGCGGGTGGGTTGATAGAATATCGCTTCGGGAAATTGTCGGGCGATAGGAATGAGAAGTTCGCGCATCGGGAAAGTCCGCTCGGCTCGATCGTATTGTTTTAGTATAGCGATCGGGGTGATGAGAACTACACTTTACTAACAGAACCCGAGAGATTTGGGTAAACGAAACGAAATCTAACAACGAGTTGGTTATAGGAGCGGATAACGATCGATAGCTTCCCGACTTAAGGATTCTACGTATTCTTCGATATATTGGATCTCGAAAGCGTTATTATCGGCTTTTTTTCGATTGCACCGCCAGCAAATCGCCTCTAGATTATCGTGATCGAACATTTTTTCCGGACAGCGAGCTTTATTGATTTTATGATCTAAAGTGAGATAGTTCGGGTGGAAAAAGGTTTTATTCGCTTCGTTGATAACCGGATGTCCGTTCTCGTCTCGATATTCATAGCCTCTAGCGATCGCTTCTTTTTTGGACGAGGTACTATATAGATCTTTTCCCTGTACCATTTTTTTTCCGCAGTAGGGACAGGGTTTTCCTTTATACATCGATCGATAGTGATTAGGGCTAATCCAACCGATTTCGGGATGCTCGATCAGCGGTGTATGTTGTTCCGCCTCCCATACTTCGGCGATCTCGGAAGCTTTGTATAAAGTTTTTAGTTTTTTTCTATCGATATTATCCATCGTCAAATTCGGTTATAAAAGATCGTATTTTGCCAAGGCTCTTTTCGCTAACTGTTCCGCGTCTTGTTGGGTTTTGTCTAGTTCTTCCAGAGTATTTTTCGCGATTGTTTTTCCTCTCTCTAGTTCGAGTATAGATAGCTCTATCGCCCCGACTAAATCCCCTCGATCGAGTTTCGCGTCGAATAGATTAACTACCTTATCAGAAAGGGATTGGAGGATCTTCCAAGATGCTTTCACTTTTTCCCAACCGACATTATAATAGCCTTGTTCCCTCGCCCGATTCTGTTTCACCTTATCGAGCGAGCGGAAAAGTCTGGTGTTTCTTGCCTGCCATTCACGGTAATTTAGGTTTTCTTTCATGTTCCAGTATCCTCTTGCGGATCTTCGGGCATAGTTTTCAGGATATTATTCCAAGTTTTATATCCGTAATTATTAATAATATAATTTTTAAGAAACTCTAGCTGTTTTTTTCTCGAATCAATAATATCTTCGAGTTCGGCTATTCTTGTTTTAGCCAACTTAGTTTGATCTCGCATTTTTTGATTTAACTCTTGGATAGTATCTTTTAAATCGGTCACGCTAAGGTTATAATCTTCCTTATGCAATAAGCCTTTTTCCAATAACCCTTGCTTGCGCTCTTGTCCTTTTTTAGCAAGATTATTAAAGAGCCATTGACCCATTTTAAGTATTTCGGAATTTTCCAACTCGATCAATTTTTTGAGTTTCGCGTTCGCTTCCGCTGTTTTCTGTCCTTGACAGTAACGGTTATAATTATTAGCCGATTTAACGATCCGCAACACTTCTAGATGTTGAACGGCTTCGCTAACCTGTTCATCGGTTAACTTTTCTTCCAGGGCGTACTGGGCGATTCCAGACGCTTGACTAATTTTACCAATTAATTGTTTTCTCTCTTTTTTTGCAAGTTTCATTTTTTATCGCCTCTAGAGATTCTTGTCCTAGGATAACCGATCCGTCCCGATCGCTCGTGTGATCTGGCTCACTTTCTCGCCGCTCGGGAAGCCCCGGATTGCCGCGTGGCTTTCTAATATTCTATTCGTAAAATGTAGTAAAATTGCGAATAATTTCAAAATAGAGAAACCCAGTGATCGAAGAAAATTACATAAAAAACGTGTTTAGAAGGGGTTAAAATTTGTCTGCCATGAATGGAAAAAATCGAAACTTTCGAGAGAATAAGTAAGACTTTTTACGAGAAACGGGAGAGATCGAACGCTCCAGAAAATTATTTTTATAAGAATTTTAGCCCGATCGCTATCGATTCACCGGATTCGATCGCCCCATCCAAATCCCATCAAAAAATACCGCCCGATATCCGGATCGAGCGGCCTTTACAAATTTGATCGCTCTCCGAATCTAACAGTACAATCCCTGAATCCATTCCCACTCGCGGGCTAATCCTTCGGCTAGGGGGACTCGCGGATTGTAGCCGAGAATCGTTTTCGCCTTGGTGACATCCGCGGAAGTGTGGCGCGCGTCGCCGCGGGCGGTTTCCTGATGTAGTCGCTTAATCGGTTTACCGATCACTTTTTCCATCGTGTCCAGGACATCGGTTAAAACCACGCGACTGCCGCCCCCGATATTGAACACCTCGCCGATCGCTTCCGGAACCTCGGCCGCCGCTAAATTCGCCGCCACCGCGTCACTGACGAAAGTGAAATCGCGGGTTTGTTGTCCGTCGCCGTAGATCCCGATCGGTTCGTCAGCGATCGCCGCCTTGAAAAACTTATGAAAAGCCATATCCGGGCGTTGCCGCGGCCCGTAAACGGTGAAATAGCGCAACGCCGTCACCGGAACGTTAAAATTCTGCTGATATAGCCAGCAGAGACGTTCCGCCGCCAGTTTCGTGATGCCGTAGGGAGAAACCGGTTGCGGGCAGATCGTTTCCGGGGTGGGCATCGTTTCCGCGTTGCCGTAAACCGACGAGGTGGACGCGAAAACCATCCGTTTCAGCGACGGGGTTTCTTTGGCCGCTTCTAGGATAATTTGGGTGGCGTTGATATTGCGTTCCGTGTAGTTGCGGAATCCCTCGCCCCAACTCGCTCTTACTCCCGCTTGCGCCGCCTGATGGAAGATCACGTCCACGCGCGCCAGTAATTCCCGCCAATCGAGCGCTTGAATATCCGCCTCGATTAACTCGAATCCCGCGTGATCTTTTAAAAAACTGACATTTTTCCGCTTTAAGGAGATATCGTAGTAATCGTTAAACTGATCGATACCGATCACGCGATCGCCTCGATCGAGTAGGGTTCCCGCGAGATTAGAACCGATAAAACCCGCGACACCAGTAACAATATGTGTGGCCATTACATTCCGGTGATGAATATCGTGCTTAGATTGTAATCGTTTTGGCTCTCTTTGTTGACTTGGCGCGGGAGATAGCCGTCATGTGGGGAGATGGGGGGATGGGAGGATGGGGAAATTTTTCGGGGAAAAGGGCCCCCGGAAAAGGGAAAAAAGCTTTCTTAATTCTTTCACCTTTACCCTTTCACCCCTCACCTCCCTCACCCCCCTCACCCCCCTCACCTCCTGCCCCCTGCCTCCGAATCTAGGTTTCCGACGGGATATGCTGGACGATCAGAACCGAACAGGGCGCGTGATGGAGAACGTAGTTACTCACGCTTCCCAAGAATAACTCGCCGATGCCCGATCGACCCCGGCGGCCGACAACGATCAGATCGACTCCTTCCTCCTTGGCGACTTTGGCGATCGTCCGTCCCGCCTGACCGTAAATTTGTCGGTATTCCCCTTCTATTCCCTTCTCTCCGGCCAATTTAGATTTTTCTTGTAAAAAATCGATTCCTTTTTGCTCGAACTCTTGCCATTGCTGTCGCCAGTAGTCGAGGGTGAGATCGTTACCCCGCGCCGGGTAAATCTCGCCTAAATTCGGGGGGATCGGCATAGGACTATAATCTTCTTCAGGGGAGAGAACGTGTAGGAGTAGTAAGGTGGCCCCGTATTTCCCGGCCACCGATAACGCTTCGTTGAACACGATGTCACCCATCGGGGACATATCCATCGCCGTCAAAATTTTTCGATACATCTTCGCGTCCGTTCCTAATCTATGTCTTACCTGACCGAAATTGAAGATATTCGAGCCGCTATCGATCGCTTTAGCCACTCCCGCGTTCTCTGGCTAGACACGGAAATCGCCGATCACGACACGAAAAACCCCCGGATATCCCTGATCCAGATTTTAGAAGACTCGACGGATCTGGTGGGCGATCGTGTCACGATTCTTGACGTTCTCGATCGAGCGGATCTGATTAAAGAGTTTATCGCCAAAATTATGGTCGTACCGGGCATCGAAAAAGTTTTCCACAACGCGAGTTACGATTGTAAATTTCTCGGCGGTAAGACGAAAGTAAAAAATATCACCTGTACCCTAGAACTGGCGCGGAAAATTCCCTACTACATCGCCCCGCTACCGGATTATAAACTCAAAACCGTCGCCGAACAATTGTGTCATTTTCCCTCGATCGATAAAAGCGAACAGGGTGGGGATTGGGGACGGAGACCGTTAACCGAGAAACAACTGAATTACGCGCGCAAGGACCCGGTTTATACCGCCGCGATCCATCACCGTCTCCTGCAACTCTCCCACCTGATCCATCCCGATCCCGCCCGGGAAAATATTCCCGCGTTAACGGGACGTTATTGGGAGATTTACCATCAATGGAAGATTCTCGATACCGAGATCGAACACTTGAAAGAACGGATGAAACAGGCGATGCTCGAACAGGATATCGAGGAGTTTAACGGCTGTTTTTTAACCGTTCAAAAACGCACCACGAAAAAGGTAAAACTTCAGGAACTCGCGAAAGTTATCTATTTATCTGGAAATTCGATCGATCTCTCGATCACCCTAACCAACGATATGCTAAAAGAACTCGGCGATCTGTCTAAAGAACTCTCGATCGAGGAAATTCACCAGAAAACCCCCCAGTTTAAAACTCGAAGTATCGAGGAAGATGATGAGTAGTTTAATTGTCCCGATTCACCTTTCTAATTAACCAATAACTCGCCGCGAGGGCTAGAGTCCCGAACGTCAACGAGATCAGATCGACTTTATCATACTTGGACGGATCGAAAATAATGATTTTCCGCGAGATAGCGATCAGCGCCGTCACGACGACTAATTCCACTTGAACGATGTGTTTTCTCAGGTAAGCGGTAACGTTTTCTAACAGTTCTAGCGCGATTAAAATATTTAAAAATAAGCCGAATATTTCAATGAGCGTTTTACTAAAAAATCCCACTGGTTCGGTCGTGAATAAATCTTTTATCAGAATAACAACTAGATCGTAAAGAGAAACAATGATAACGATAATTAAAGCGATCGATAAAATTTTCGATACCAAGTTTTCAACGATATGAATTGATTTCATAAAGTTGTCATCTCGAAATTGTTTGACAAAAGCGATCGCTAATTTCTCTAATTTCTTAAACACTGAATTGTAAATTTTTTAATAAAAAATCAAGATTATAGAAGCGATTTAAGAGAGTTTCCCCGATTAAATCGCTTCGACCGACGAACGAAATCCTCTCGCTCTAGCTAACGTCATCGTGAGCGAAACGATTATAAAGGAAGTCGAGAGCGTAGTTACGGAGACGGTAGTATTCGGGGTCTTCCATGATTCTCTCCCGATCGCGCGGACGGGGGAAAGGAATCTTCATCACCTCGCCGACTTTCGCCTCCGGCCCGTTGGTCATCATCACCAGTTTATCGGCGAGGAAAAGCGCCTCATCGATATCGTGGGTGATCATTAACACCGTACACCGTTTGTCCTGCCAGATCTTCAATAACTCCTCCTGTAATTCCTCCTTGGTGATCGCGTCCAGCGCGCCGAAGGGTTCGTCGAGGATCAGCACTTCGGGACGGATCGAGAGCGCGCGGGCGATCGAGACCCGTTGTTTCATCCCCCCGGAAATCTGCGTCGGTTTTTTCTCCATCGCTTCCGATAGCCCCACCATCGCCAGATGTTCCCGGACGATCGCCCGTTTTTGCGCTTCCGGCGCGTTGGGAGAAACCGCGTCTACCGCGAGATAGACATTCTCGAACACCGTCAGCCAGGGTAATAACGCGTAGTTCTGGAACACCACCATCCGATCGGGCCCCGGCTTGGTGATTTTCTTGCCGTTGACTTTCACCGTCCCGTCGGTGGGGGTCGCGAAACCGGACACCATATTTAATAACGTCGATTTACCGCAACCGGAGTGACCGATCACGCAGATAAATTCGCCCTCGTTCACGCTGAGGTTGACATCCTTGAGGACGGTGTAGGGGCCTCTCGGGGTGGGGTAAACCTTGGACACTCCCTCGATCGAGACGAAAGCTTCTCTAGCGGGGGCTTGAGTCTTGAGATTGACAGCGTTAGTGGTTTGAGTTCCGGTAGTGTACATCGTTCGTTTTCGTCGTGATTTGGTAAATAGTGTATGGGAGAAAGGAAAAAAGGGGGAAGGGGTCCCCCGACTTTAATTTCCTAGGCGATCTTACGACTATCGCCAGCGATCGGACGGGCATCTATGGCAATCTCCGCCATCGTCACGTTCTGCTTGATCTGTAAACTGTTGAGATAGCCGATCGGGTCTTCCGCGTCGAACTCGATGCCGTCGAACAGGCGGATCGGGGTACGGCGGTATTTAATATCTCCGAGACCCAACTCGCGGGCCGCGGTACTGAACACGCCGACACGACAGACGCGCTCTAAAATCTCCACCCAGTTACGCGGGAAGGGAATATGTCCCCAACGGGCCATCTGGGTCATCATCCAGAGGTGTTCGGTACGGCTAGGACGGTTCACACCCTCACCGAAGAACATATGGTGCGCGTACTCCTTCATCGGCTCGTCGAGACTGCAAGAGTAGAAGTCCGGATCGCCCAATTGAATATAGTCCACGCTGGTGCTGAGGTACTCGCGACGGGCCAGCATTTCCCGGATTTCCTGCTGGTTAGCTTCCTCGGCGCAGTAGCGGCAGGCTTCTAATAGCGCTTTCACGAGGGCGACGTGGGTATTCGGGTACGCGTTCGACCAATCTTCCCGCACGCCTAACACTTTTCCAGGATGACCCTGCCAGATTTCCAGATCGGTCGCCACCGTGTAGCCGATCCCTTCCATCGCGGCGCGCAGGTTCCAAGGCTCACCGACGCAGTAACCGTCGATACTGCCGTTTTTCAGGTCGGCGACCATCTGCGCGGGGGGAATCGTTTCGAGGTGAACGTCCTGATCGGGGTCGATACCCGCGGCCGCTAACCAGTAGCGGAGTAGGAGGTTGTGCATCGACGAGGGATGAACCATCCCGAAAATGTGGCGTTGCTCGTCGGATTCCAAGAGCATCCGTTTCAATGCCGTCCCGTCGATCACTCCCTGTTCGTAGAAACGTTGGGCGAGAGTGACCCCGTTGCCGTTGCGGGTCATGGTGAGCGCGCTGACGATCGGTAGGGGTTGATCCTGATGACCGCCCACGGTTAACCAGGTGGGCATCCCGGAGGGCATCTGAGCGCCGTCGAGGAATCCCCCGGCGAGACCGTCCACGATACCGCGCCAACTGGTTTCCCGCACCAAATTCACTTCATCGAGGCCGTGTTTGGTGAAGAAGCCTTTTTCTTTCGCGACCACGAGGGGCGCGCACGCGGTCAGGGGAACGAAACCGATCTCTAGATTGACTTTTTCCAAACCGTGACGCGCGATCACTTCCACCTTGCGGGCCCGTAGTTTCTTGATCCGTTTCTGTTGGTTGAGGAAGTAGATGATCTCGCTTCGGAGGCTGTAGTAACTGGGGTGTTCCACCACTTCCATCCGTTTGCGGGGACGGGGGATATCCACTTCCAGAATGCCGCCGATTTTCGACGCGGGGCCGTTGGTGAGCATGACGATGCGATCGGACAGTAGAACCGCCTCGTCCACATCGTGCGTGACCATCACCGCGGTGATCTGGTATTCCTCGCACAATTGCATCAGTTGTTCCTGTAGATTCCCCCTAGTTAACGCGTCCAACGCGCCGAAGGGTTCGTCTAACAGCAGGAGTTTGGGACGGATGGCGAGGGCGCGGGCGATCGCTACCCGTTGTTTCATCCCCCCGGAAAGTTCGTTGGGCCGCTTATCGACCGCGTGGGAAAGGTTAACGATTTTAATATATTTATCCACTTCCGCCTGACGTTCTTTTTCCGAAAGTTGGGTAAGAACTTCATCGACGGCGAGGGCGATATTTTCCCGCACCGTCAACCACGGCAGGAGGGAGTAGTTCTGGAACACGACCATGCGATCGGGCCCCGGTTTTTTAATTTGTTTGCCTTCGAGAGTGACCACGCCATCGGTGGGTAGGTCTAACCCGGCGATCATATTTAATAGGGTGGATTTTCCGCAACCGGAGTGACCGATCAGCGAGATGAATTCCCCTTTTTTAATCTGTAAATCGATCCCCTTGAGGGCGACGTATTCCCCTCCACCGCTCAGGGAGAATACCTTATCAATGTTATCTACCGCTACAAACAGACTCATCGCTTTACTACCTTGTAATTATCATTGGGATGGACGAGAACGAGGGGAGGGAGAGACTGTCCCTCGTACCGCTCGCTTATTGTTTAACGATCTGGGTTTGAAGCCAGGCCATGAAGCGATCGAGGATGAGACCCACCGCCCCGATCCAGATCAGCGCGAGGATAATATCGCTAATGTAGTTGTTCTGGTACGAGTCCCAGATGAAGAAACCGATACCGACGATCCCCGACATAACGATCTCGGCGGCGATAATCGCGAGCCACGCCAGACCGATGGCGATCCGTAAACCGGTGAAGATGTAGGGAAGCGCGGAGGGAAAGAGAATCTTGAAGAAGAATTTTTTCTGCGATAGCTGGAGAACCTGTTTGACGTTGATATAGTCTTGGGGGATCTGTTGCACGCCGACCGCGGTATTGATCAGGATCGGCCAGACGGCGGTAATGAAGATCACGAAGAGCGCCGCGGGTTGGTTCTGTTGTAGCGCGGCCAGCGCGAGGGGAACCCACGCGAGGGGAGGAACGGTACGCAGGAACTGGAAGAGAGGATCGAGGGCTTTATTTAAAAATTGATTGAGACCGATCATGATGCCGACGCCGATCCCGACGACGGCGGCGAGGGAGTAACCGATCAATACCCGTTGAAGACTCGCGAGGGTTTGCCAGAAAAGACCTTTATCGGTCCCCCCGCGATCGAAGAAAGGATAGAGAAGATAGACACGGGTACGCTCGTCGGTGATGAGCGAGGTCGGAGGGGGGAGTTTGATGATCCCGGTCATCGACGCTAACTGCCAGACGATTAGAAAGCCGAGAATACCGATGATCGGGGGGATGATATTTCCCGAGTTTTTCTTCCAGAATTTACTGAA
The DNA here is from genome assembly GCF_036688125.1 of Pannus brasiliensis CCIBt3594. Lineage (NCBI taxonomy): Bacteria > Bacillati > Cyanobacteriota > Cyanophyceae > Chroococcales > Microcystaceae > Pannus > Pannus brasiliensis. The sequence continues at coordinate 186,796 of NZ_JBAFSM010000001.1, forward strand.
ATTGAATCCGTTATTGCTGACTCGAACGCTACTTGCCATTTTGCCGTTTTCCTCTGTTTAATAAAGTCTTCGGGATCGTGGTCGGGTTGATGAATAGTGTACAGAAAAAGGACACTTTTTGAAGAACGATCGAGAAGAAATTTTCCCCTCGATCGCTCGAGTTAGATCTTCTTAATCGCCAAGCTATCTAGATAGGCTTGGGGATTGGCGGGATCGAAGGTTTTGCCATCGAAGAATTTCTCGACACCGCGGGAGGTGCTAGTGGGGATATCCGCGGCGGGAACCCCCAGTTCTTGAGCGGCCTCTCTCCAGAACTTCTCGCCGTTCACCGAATCGATCAGGCCGTTCGCCTTCGCCATATAGTCTTTCGGTAAAAAGCCCCAACGCACACTCTCGGTAAGGAACCAGAGATCGTGGCTCTTGTAGGGATAGGACACGCTACCTTTCGGGTCTTTCCAGTACAGTACGCCTTTATTTTTCTCGGTAACGTCGGCCTTCTTGTCTCCCAACTTGTAATTACCTTTGAGGGGAAGGGCGATCAGTTCCTCTTTGAGGTTAAAGTAAGCGGGTTTCGCCAGGATCGCCGCCGCTTCCGTCCGGTTCGCATCCTGATCGAGCCACTGTTGGGCTTCCATCACCGCTTTGAGAACCGCTTTGGTGGCGTTGGGGTTCGCGTCTACCCAGTCTTTCCGGATCGCGAGGTATTCCTCGGGGTGGTACGGCCAGATGTCGGCGGTTAACGCGGCCAGGAAACCGATGCCGTCGGTAGCGATCCGGGCCGGCCAGGGGTCGCCCGTACTGAACCCGTCCATCGATCCCGTTTTCATGTTGGCCACGGTCTGGGCCGCGGGAACGGTCATCAGGCTAACATCGGTATCGGGATTAATTCCCGCCGCCCCCAGCCAATAACGAATCCAGAAATCCTGATTGACTTTCGGGAAGGTGTAGGCCGCCCGGAAGGGGGTTCCCGACGCTTTGAGGCCGACAATATAATCTTTCGCTCCTTTGAGATCGAGCTCGATCCCTTTGCCTTCATGCTTGTTGGCGATCGCGATCCCGTTTCCCTGGGTGCTGAGTTGCGCCAGCACGTACATGGGGATCTTGTTGTTATTTTTGGTGATCAAACCTTCGGAGATCAGGTAAGGCATGGGCATCTGCCACTGGCCCCCGTCGATCCCGCCCGCGGCGGCACCGATTTCCACGTTGTCTCTAGCCGCCCCCCAGTTGGCTTGTTTGGAGATTTCCACATCGGTCATACCGTGTTTGGCGAAGAATCCTTTTTCTTGGGCGATGATGAGAGGGGCCGCCTCGAAGATCGGAATATAGCCCAGTTTGACTTTCGTGGTTTCGGGCGCGGGCCCGGTAGCTCCCGCACTACCACCGGCCGCCGGGGAAGCGGCCGGAGCCGAAGTATTCGCCGCCGTATCCGACGACGGGGGATTGCCCACGCATCCTTTGAGGACAACTGCCCCGGCCGCGGACACCGCCGCCGTCGTTAAAAATTTCCGTCGCGAAAAATTAGACACAGAATCCTCCTGCTTGCTTGTCGATCGAGATTGTCTACCGAGTTACGGGCGTAGAAAACCCTGCCGGGCCTAGCTTCTAGTCCCTTCTATAGAAAATCAGCTATGGAATGTTTTTGATTGATTGAACTTAATAGATAAGTGTAGCGGAATTTTGAAAAAATAATTAACTAGCGATCGAATTTTTTGAAGAAAATTTTAATTCGATCGATAAGCGTTGATTAAGATCCTCGCCAGGACTGGGATTCGCGCCCCTCAACCGATCCGGGTCATTCAGGAATATCAATGACAGGCATCGATCGGGCTTGATCGCGGAACCCTTTCCATCGAGAATTATCGATTCTATCCATCGAGAGATCCATCGCCCTCCGTCGGGATAATCGCGAGCGGAACTTTCCATCGAGCATCCTCGATTCTGTCTATCGATCGTTCTCGATAGTGTCGATCGGGAAACCCGAGCGAACCCGATTCCGTCAGAATTACATCGCTTCAGCTAGACAGAGCCTTAAAAATGTATTAAGATTCTTATTCGGTTGTACTGTCAAACTCGCTTATTCCCGTTATCTCGAATTACCGGTAAGCTATCTCCCTAGTGTGTTGACTACTTCTTCCCAGAGCGTATGCTTTCCCTTCTTCCCTCTCTTCTCCTAGCTCAATCGGCCTCGGTGTTACCCTCCCTAGAGCGTCAATACGTTACCGAGTACCAAGACATCCGGCCGCTTCCCGGCCAACTCAATGACGTTCTCGTTTTCAATAGCAACAGTCCCGAGGTCGTGCCGAAGGAGGGAATCCTCCTCTCCACCTTCCCCGGAACCGGAAAACGTTTCCCCGTCGCCCACCTCAATCAATCCCTAGAGGGTCGTTTCGATATCTTCACCCACCACATCGCCCGACCGACGGACCCGCAACGCAATCTATATCAAGGAATAATCGTTACCAATCCCACCTCGAAAACGGTGGTGATCCGTATCCTGCAAGGGGTGAGTTACGTGACCGCGGCGGACGCGCCGTTTGTCGATCTCCCCTCGGTGGTGGAAGATCCCGCGGGAAAAGTTTTTTCCGGCCCGGGATCGCGACTGGCCGGGGATATCCTGCGCCGTCGCCACGACGGTCAGTTTCCCAATCAGATCGTCATTCCTCCCGGCGAGAGTCGGATGCTTTTTCAACTTTTGATTCCCCGCAGTAGCGCCCGATCGACCCTCATGCGTCTCTACAGTAGCGGTCCGGTCTACATGGCCAATCTCGCGCACTACGAGGTCTCCCAGAAAACCTCGATCGAGAATACCGAGGTGGAGGCCCTCCGCCCCCCCACCCTCGAAGAATGGCGCGCGTTACTCGTCCGGGGAGATCTCGTCGCCCCCAGGGATTACTCCCCCACCCCCCCGGAAAAATGGGGACAGGGACCGAATTATTACGGACGGGTCGCGGGGGTCTCCGTCGGTTCGGAATGGGCGACCCGGATTGTCGATCCGAACGGGGGAACCCGTCTCACCGTCCCGAAAAAAGGCCGCGGATTCGCCTATCCCCTCAGTACCGTGACCGCCGCCACCTTCGGCACCCGTCAGATCCAGAGCGCCCCGATGCTCGTGCGCTATCCGGATACCGCCTTGAAAGCCCACGGCAATTACGGCGTACACTATTACCTCACCCTCCCCCTCTATAACAACTCCTCGGAAACGAAAACGATCGCCCTCTCGATTCAAACTCCCGTCAAAGAGGACGATTACAGCGATCGCCTCTTTTTCGTTCAATCCGTCGGCGGGCCGGTCTTTTTCCGCGGTACGGTTCGGGTTAGCTATCGCGACGCGAGTTTCCGCACCCAGGAGCGCTATTTTCACCTCGTCCAACGCGAGGGCGAACAGGGACAACCCCTCGTCACCGTGGAAGTTCCCCCCGGACAACAGCGAGAGGTACAACTCGATTTTCTCTATCCCCCCGACGCGACCCCACCCCAAGTATTAACGGTGAAAACCCTAGAGTGATCGAGGGAAAATGTTTCCTATAGCCCGTATTTCCCGCTTTTCCCCAAAATGACGCTCGTGGTGGTGATTTTCGCGAATCGCGGCCCGATCCGCTCCCCGGTTAGCGAGTACATCGATCGCCGAAGCGCTCGATCGCTTTTTCGATCGTTTATAATGGGCTGTCTTTACTTGTCCCGCGCGTCGATCGATTTTCAATTCCCTCGCGCTCTAAAATCTCTCCCCTCGCATGGACTTACCCTCGTTTCTCTGGTTATGGAAAATCGCCGCCTGGTCGATGGGTTTATCGCTGTTCGCCTATAGTTTACTGGCGGTTTCGGGCGTGAATCTGGGGTATCGTCGTCTCGCGGGACAGGTTCGGCCGGTCTGGAACCGTCCCCTTCATATAACCATCGGCGTAATTCTCGTGGGTTTGGTATTACTCTTACTGGCGATCGGACTGATCGGCACGATCGGACACTACGGCAATCTCGGCCATTCTCCCCATCTGTTCGCCGGGTTATCGGTGGTTTTCCTCGTCCTCGTCGCCGCGGTCAGCGGTCTGAATATCCATCCCGACAAACCCCTCGTCCGTTTCCTACATATCGGGACGAACGTTCTTTTACTGCTCGGTTTTCTCTACGTTTCTCTCACCGGCTGGACGGTTGTACAAAAATACCTCCCATAACGCGAGTTCGGGATAAGTTGCCGGATTTCGACCTCGGGCTAAAATCCCGATTTTTCGGCGAAATACTGGCGAATATCGCTTATCCCGAACTGACGTTAGGCGAGAATTAAAACACGGGCAAAAAATCCCGAGCGTTACATTCGTGAACTCCCGCGAGCGTTGCGTCGGGAAGCGATTCCGAACGTTCCTATCGCGACCAAGCCCAGTATCATCGAGGGTTCCGGGATACTAGGCGCGGTGGGTCCGGTCGGTCCGGTGGGAGAAGTGGGCCCGGTCGGAGAAGTGGGAGACGTGGGAATAACGATGCCGAAATAAGGATTAGTACCGCTAGTCGGGGGAGGTGGGGGAGCGACCGGAGGGGGAAGCGGAGAAGAAGCGCTACCCAAACCGATCGGATTGAGAGCGCTGTCGAAAGAGCCGCTACCGATCGTCGCGATCGAGAAGGAAAAAGCGGTGATCCGGTCAAAGTTCAGAACGCCATTTCCCCCGCTGGCCGTCGCGTCCGAAAAAAGGAGCGAAAACGTTTGAGGGGTCGTCACACTAGCGGTAAAGTCCCGGCGTAACGTTCCCACCGTGTTGTCACTGTCGGTGAAATTCAACGTGAAAGCTAGGGTAGACGAGGAGGAGAGCAACAGGCTATCGAGGTCGAGCAGGATACGATCGGCCGCGCCCGCGACAGTAAAGTCCTTGGACGTGAAAGTTCCGTAATCGGTCAGCGCGTTCCCGAGAACCCCGTTGGTCGCGGTAAAAACGAATTGGTTGCTCGAAGAGTCCACGATCGCTTCGAGGGAGCGCGATTTTAGCCCGGCGGTTTTTGTCGCGGTAATGGTTCTCGTGACATTCCCGAGAAGGGCGCTAGAAATTTCGGTGGAGGCATCGGCGGAAACGCTAGAGGCAGGGGAAACAGTCCCTCTCACGCTCACTCCCCCATCGGAGGTAAAGGGATCGATCCACTGAATTAAATTGGCCGCACGAACGGGTGCGGCAGAAAAAGAAGCCATAGCGGACGATATTGTGGCGATCGTCCCCACGGTAATTCGATTTATTTGGCGCATTTTTTTACCGATTTACTCGTTTTAAATTATCAATTTTGAGATGGGCAATGTAGCGAATGTGCAACGATGATAACACGGGTAACACAAATTGTCGCAAATTTTATTATTTATTTATCTAGGGTAATAGATTTAAATTTTTTAATGATTTCATGACACGCGACCGGGAAGAACGCGCTCGGTAGAGGTCGATCGTTGGTCTCGCCGATCGCCCCTCGCTTTTCAGGGACGAGAAAGTTTTTCGGCTCGGGAAAAGAACGCGCCAGACCCGCGTTTTCTCCCTGTTTACCCCGATCCGGGGTCGTGGCAACGTCCGGCCTTTTCCCGTTTTACCTCGATCGATCTGTCAGGTATTCCTGATATTTTCAACGCGGGAACTCTCCTTTCTGTCCAGAGATTACCGCTCTTCTCGCGCTCGGATCGCTAATCGTTGTCTGGAGGGGTCGGAACTTGCTTTTCGAGACCGGATCTCGCGTTCTTTCCCGCTCGATCGAGGTCGTAAACGGATCAGGTAATAGCCGTTATTTTCCATTCTCTCGCTACAATATTCGCCTTCCGTTACCCGGCCGGAAGCGACAGGCAAACTCGATCGATCGTACAGGGTGAGAAAGACATAATAATCCTCCAGGATCGAGGGTTCGATTTCTAGTTCTAAGACTTGTCCCCCGTCCAATCGATCGTAGATAAACTCCGTATCCGGCGCGCCCACGGGTAAATATTCCCGTCGGACAAAATCTTCCCCCAGGGATTCCCGATATTTCAAAATCGTGTAAATATAATAGTGCAGTGCCAGATAAAACCCATTCTTTCGCCGAATTAAATCCCGACAAAAATCGTTGATATTTTCGGAAACAGTTATTACTTCCGCGAGGGGGGAACCGTCGATTTTAACCTCGGGGAAAACGATCGGGGGGGTTCGATCGTAATACCGTAACCCGATACTATACCGACCCGATTTCAAGGGGATCTCTATCCATTCTTCCAGCGAATCGATCTGATTAGAATCGAGATTGGTGATCGTCTCGTAGTCCGGAAAGCTATAGATCACCAAAATCCAGGATTTCGCCGAATTTTTTAAGGTGGGTAAATGAACGGCGATCGATTCTCTGACCGCGAAGGGACCGAGGGTTCCGATGATGGCGTGGGTGTTCCAGCGCGGGCCTTTGGTCATCAGGACGGGAACACTCAGGGGCGATCGAAGGGTTTCCTCGGATAGAATCCGCCATCGCGAGGCTTTTTCCCGATCTTTTATTAAATAGAGGGTGTAAAGATTACCGATCAGGAATTTCATCCCCTTGTAGAACAAAAAGGATAAAACCGCTAAAGGAATTTCTAGATATTTCATGAGACCTCGAAGGGCGATTGAAAATTTTTCGGGAGTGTTCGGGAGCCGGGAGGAAAAATCCAGAAAACAATACAGCAAACCCCTGAAAGAACTAAAACATTTTTAGAAATTGCGATTCCGGGGATTTGGTAATTGGCGTTCGGGAAGAAATCGATCGAACCCTCGATCGATTTATCGAACCGTTTGGCGGGATCGTGGCCGCTACAGGATTCGGACACGATCGCCTAACCCTTACACGCTACCCCCCTTACACGCTCCCGAAATTGACTATACTATGACCCGTATAATCAGGAAATTGAAGATTTCTCGCCCGTTACCTCCCGCCTTCCGTCTCCCGATCGAGGTATGATACAGAGTCGAGCTAGAGACAGGGAACTATGACGGATAAAATCGGGGTAGCGATCGTCGGGACGGGATTCGGTCAGAAAATCCATTTACCGGGATTTCAAGAACACCCGCGTACCGAAGTGGTCGCCGTTTACCACCGCGATCGAGACAAAGCGAGAGCGATCGCTGACGAACACGGAATCCCTCTCGCGAGCGACAATTTAACCGATATTCTGTCCTCTCCCGATGTCGATGTCGTCAGTATCTCCACGCCGCCGTTTTTGCACTACGAGATGGCGAAAATGACCCTAGAGGCGGGAAAACACCTTTTACTAGAAAAACCCCTCACGCTCAACGCCGGGGAAACTCGGGAACTATATCATCTATCCCGAGAGAGAAATCGGGTAGCGATCGCCGATTTCGAGTTCCGTTTCATTCCCGCGTGGCAACTCCTCGCCGAATATTTGCAACAGGGTTATGTCGGCGAGATCCGGCTGATTACCATCGATTGGTTAGTCGCCAGTCGCGCCGATAGCGATCGACCCTGGAACTGGTACGCGCGCGAGGAAATGGGAGGCGGCGCGTTAGGGGCGGTCGGTTCCCACGCTTTCGACTATATTTACTGGCTATTCGGCCCGATTCGGCGTTTATCCGCTCATTTAAGTTGTGCCATTCCCTACCGTCCCGATCCGTTAGAGGGGAACGTGTTAAAACCCGTCACCGCGGACGATACCTGCCTGATCACCTTGGAATTGAACGAGGGAACCCCCTGTCAACTGTCGATCAGTTCGGTCGCCCGCGCCGGTCGGGGACATTGGGTGGAAATATACGGGGATAAGGGAACGATCGTGCTAGGTAGCGATAATTTGAAGGACTACGTGCATGGTTTCCGACTGTTTGTAGCTCCCGCGGGGCAATCTCTCTCGGAAGTGGAGATCCCGAAACGGTTGGCTTTCCCGCGGGTGTTTACCGACGGCCGGTTAGCGCCCTTTATCCGGGTGGTCGATCGACTGGTAGAATCGATCGATCTCGGCGAATCCTTAACCCCCTCGCTACGAGAAGGCACTCACTCGCAATTATTAATGGATCTTAGCCACGAATCCCACCGGCGAGGTGTACGCGTGGATGTCCCGGATTTGGATGCGTTTTTACTGGGATAAGGTGCGTTAGCCCTTTTTTTGCAGAAAATTAAGCACTTGTCCGTAGTTTTCATCGGCGAGGACGGCGAAGGTATGTTCTCTATCTTCCCCGCTACCGATCGATTTCGAGCCAATCATCAGCGACCGTGAAGAGAGCGCGGGAAAGCTCACCCGATAAGCTCACGACAACGCTCGATTGTCAACCCTTGTCACAATTCTTCGCGATCGTCGAGAATGGAGATCGGGTGAGTTTTCTATTTCAGGAGTTAGGACGGCGATGACGGGAATGAAATCGATCGCTCGAAAAATCAAGCAGGATCTCAAAAACGACCTAATTGCGGGATTATTAGTCGTTATCCCCCTCGCGACAACGATATGGCTGAGTTACACCGTCGCGCTCTGGGCGATCGACTTTTTCACCAGCATCCCCAAACAGTTCAATCCTTTCGGAAATCTCGATCCCCTCACCGCGAACCTATTAAATATCGCCGTGGGTTTCAGCGTCCCCCTGTTGGCCATCTTATTGATCGGACTGATGGCGCGCAACATCGCCGGACGCTGGTTACTCGATACCGGGGAGAATATCGTCGCCTCGATCCCCCTCGCGGGAGCGATCTATAAAACCCTGCAACAAATCCTCGAAACCCTGTTCAAAGACTCGAAAAGTAAGTTTCGCCGGGTGGTCATGATAGAATATCCTCGTCAGGGGGTGTGGAGTATCGGCTTCGTCACGGGAACGATCGCTCCCTCCGTTCAAGCCAACCTCGCGAAACCATGCCTCAGCGTCTTCATCCCCACCACCCCCAATCCCACCTCCGGATGGTACGCGATCGTTCCGGAAGAGGAAGCCATCACCCTCGACCTCTCGATCGAGGACGCGTTTAAAATTTTAATCTCCGGAGGGATCGTCAGTCCCAACACCGCGCCCTCCCTACCGATCGATTTTTCCAAAACCCGTAGCGCCGCTAACGCCCCGCTCGTGGCGATCGACGATCCCGTGTAATCTTTCCACTCACCCGCGAATTGTTATGTCACCCCGTCAACAACCCCGTCGCGTCGCCCGCGAACTCGCCCTCCTGAGCCTCAGTCAGGTTAAAGGAAATCCCGAAAATCTGGACAAACAGACGTTAAACGACTTGATTCTAGCGGCGACGCGCACCCTGAACGCCGAAATTCAAGAGACCCTAGAAACTGCGGCCGCCGAGATCAGCCGGAGTAACGAACGCGTGCATTCTAGCGATCTCAAAGCTACCAATCTCAACAGCGCGCGGGCGATGGTACAGGAAGCCATTTCCCTCACCCACGACGCGATCAACCGGTTGGGTACGGTGATCGATCTACCGGAAGTAGTACAGTTATCGAGTCAGTACGAGGTGCGGGAATACGCGATCGAGTTAATCGGTACTGTCTTCCGTCGTCGGGTAGAGATCGAGCAAGAATTAACCGCGGCGTTAGTCGATTGGCAATTATCCCGTTTACCGAGGATCGATCGGGATATCCTGAGAATCGCCGTCGCGGAAATCAGTTATCTAGAAGTGCCGCGGAAAGTGGCCATCAACGAGGCGATCGAACTGGCGAAACGTTATTCCGACGAGGAAGGCTATCGATTTATCAACGGTGTCCTGCGTCGGGTGGTAGACAAACAGGAAAAACCGACGGCCGAAAGCGCGGGCGGCCGGGTATAAGCTCCGTCACGTTACAGAAAGAGCGAATGAAGCTAGGGAATCGATTCCTTAGCTTTATTTGTTTTTTAAGAGATTTCACCGATTGTCGAGATTGGAAAAGCCGAGGTAGCGATCGCCGCGAATGCCCGGAAACCAACGGGTGATCCCAATTCTGGAAAGGTTGGCTATAGACCGGACGCGAGACTCGCACCCTAGGGAATTCGGGATTTCGAGCCATCGTCTAATTTTCCAGAATCGGTATTGCAAGCCGGACGCTAGGGGAAAAGTTTTCGCCGGTCGTTTTGGCTTCCCTCCGAAAATCTACCTCCTACCTCCTACCTCCTGCCTTCCCGGACGAAGGTGACGGTACAATCACGTACTTAGTGCGGGAAATCACGTACAATCTTTCCGAAATCCATTACAGTAATTCTTAACTAAACCTCACTAGGCTCCTCTGGAAACTTATGACAACGATGGAGATGACCCTCACGGAACACGGGAAGAACCGATCGAAAGAACCCCGGAGATCGTTCGCGGTAACGCTCGATCGCCTGGAATATTTAATCGCTCGGGGGCTAGTAACCTGGGATTCGGTTAAAAACGATGCCTTGGTTCCCGATCCCGACGCGCTCGTCGATCGATTATCCCGAGAGCGCGAAAAATTCGAGCGTTTGGAGATTACCGGTTTTATGACGAGCGGCCGATTCGTCATCGAAGGGGTGAGAATTCAAGCGAAAAACGCCTTCCCGGAATGTATCTACGGGCTTTCCCGCGAACTCCTATCGAGCAAGCAACCGAGCGAGTTCACGTTTAAAAATAACGCGCTCAGTATCCGTTGGGCTTGATCGATCGAGAGAGATGTTCTAGTCTCCGAAAAAATACTTAGAGCGCGGTTCGCGTGATTTCCGCGGTTCTTTCTAATCCATCGTTAACGGATCGACATCGATCGCCAGACTGACCGATCGGGGAACGAGAGATTTCAACGATTGTAAACGCTCGACGATCGATCGATTCTCCGCCGGAAATTTCAGGAGAATCTGCCATCGGTAGCGACTCGCGACCCTCTGTACCATCGCGGGGGAGGGACCGAGAATCTCGCAATCCGTCCCCAACACCTCGATACACGCGTCGGCTAAAACTTCCGCGCTTTTCTGTACCTCTTCCCCGTCTAATCCGCTCAAACGAAGCAGAATTAACCGTCCGTGGGGAGGATAGAACAAAGTTTCCCGCTGTTCTAACTCCGCCTCGACAAAGCCCTCGTAATCGTGAGTTTGCACCGCGCGAATAACCGGGTGTTCCGGGGTGTAGGTTTGCACGATCGCCCGGCCCGGTACTTCCCCCCGTCCCGCGCGTCCGACCACCTGGGTCAGCGTTTGAAAGGCGCGTTCGGCGGCCCGATAATCGGAGTGATACAGGAGTCCGTCCGCGGCCATCACCCCGACTAACGTGACTCGATCGATATCCAGTCCCTTCGTTAACATTTGCGTTCCCACCAATACATCCGCCTCCCCGCTCGCGAACTGGCGTAATAGCTCCCGCGAGGCGTTTTTTCGGCTGGTGGTGTCGCTATCGAAACGGATACAACGTAAATCGGGAAATTCTTCGCTTAAATCTCTCTCCACCCGCTGGGTTCCCGTACCGAAAAATTTGAAATAGGGGGAACTACATTCCGGACACGAACGCGGTTGTAGACGGCTATAGTTGCAGTAGTGACAGCGTAACAGTTCCGCCGCGCCAGAGCGCGTGTAGTGATAGGAAAGAGAAACATCACAGTGGGGACACTCGGCCACGTAGCCGCAACTCCGACAGGAAACGAAGGTACTATGACCGCGACGACTGACGAAAAGAATCGCCTGCTCTCCGCGTTCGCGCAGATTTTCTAAAGACTTTCGTAGAGAACGGCTGAATAGCGATCGATTGCCGCTTTGCAGTTCCCGACGCATATCGACGATCTCCACCGGGGGAAGGGGGCGATTTTGAATTCGATCGGGAAGAGAAAGGTAACTATCGGGATTTTCTACCGCTTTTAACCAACTTTCGAGGGAAGGGGTCGCGGAACCGAGAAGTAACGGACAATCTTCCAATTCGGCGCGCCATTCGGCCACGGTTCGCGCGTGATACGCGGGTAAGCGTTGCGTCTGTTTAAAACTAGAATCGTGTTCCTCGTCGAGAATAATCATCCCGAGACGGGGTAACGGGGCGAAAACCGCCGATCGGGTGCCGATGACGACCTGTGCCTCTCCCGCGAGCATCTGTCGCCAGGTATCGTAGCGTTCCCCGTCCGATAGCGCGCTGTGATAGACACACACCCGATCGCCGAACCGGGCCGCGAATCGATCGGTTAACTGGGGAGTCAGACCGATTTCCGGGACGAGAACCAGCGCGGAACGGCCGGATTCTAAAATAGGGGCGATCGCCTGCAAGTAAATCTCGGTTTTTCCCGATCCCGTCACACCGTGTAGTAGGGCTTGTTGTCCCCCGGTTAAACTTTGAATTTTTTCCAGGGCGATCGATTGCGCGGGGGTGAGGGATTTCGCGGTGTCTCTCGGTACGATCGACGAGGATAAACGCAGTCTTTCCCGCTCTTCTACCACCACGTAGCCTTTTTTTTCGAGAGAGCGGATACTATCGGTTTCCGCCAATTTGATGAGATCGGTTTTCCAAAGTTCCCCACCGTACTGCCGGAGAATCCCGAGCGTTTTACTTTGTTTTTCATTGAGATCGGCGGGGAAATGGTCGATCAGGAGAGTGACAATAAGCTGTAATTCCGGCTTGACCGTTTTCGGTTCTTCTAGGTAACTTTCCGCCCATCCCCGTTTAATTAGGTCTTTAATGCCCCGATCGACCGCCGCCCCGCTTTTGATCTGTTGCTTGATATGTCGGATCGAGTAATCGCCCTCCGACTGCGATCGCAGGAGTTTTAACACTCTTCGGGTATTCAACGGACACAATTCCTCGGCTCCAGGGGGAATCTCTCCTGGTTTGAGCCGTAAACGGCGCAGAGATTGTTCTAAAAGACCGGGAGGAAGGGCGATCCGGATCGCGGTCATTAAATCCGTCGCGTAATAGCGCGCCACCCGTTGGAGGAGTTCCCAGTAGCGATCGCTAAAAAATCCCGTGGCGATAATCCGGTTAACGGGGCGGACACGAGCGGGATCGAGAGTTTCCGGCAATCGATCGAGCGTTCGGATGGCGATCCCCCCGAACACCTCCGAGCGGATGGGAACGCTGAGGATATCGCCGGCGCGGATCGGTAATCCTTCGGGAATTCGGTAGGTTAAGAAGCGTTGTTCGTCTTCCCCGTCCGGTCGCGATCCGGGGAGATCGAGCAGTACCTCCACGTAGCGATCGATCGACTCGGTGAGGTGATAGGGGGTTGAGGGTTCGGCGACCGCGAGGGTCGGGGATCGATCGAGCATGGGAAACCGGCGCGGCGAGGGGGCGTTCCCTTATTTTACTTTCGAGAGCGGACGGAAAGGATCGCCGGTACCCGATGTCGCGAAAGACGATACTTTTCATCGATTTTTTTCAATGTCCGATTTCTGCCGAACGCGGATTCTCTCCGAACACCTCGCGAGCGCCGGCATTCCTTCGGGAACCCCCGATCGCCCGCGTCGCGCCTATCTTTCTCGCGATTGTTCCGCGGTAATCATTAAGAAACGTGATCGCTCCCGGACAATTTCTCATCTCTTTGGATACAGTGTATATGTGGTCTTTCTATAACCCTCTAGAGCGAGAAGAAATCGGCTTCTCGAATCGGTGAATTCTGTAACACTACACACAGATACTCTCGATCGGGAAGGAAAAAGAGAATCCATTAATTAAGAAAAGATTTAAAAAATTCCTTTCCAGAAAATTCGATGCAACAATCAGCCCATCGGGAAATTCTGTTTTTTCCCCGCCCTGATTCTTATCGCTCGATCTATCTCAACAATAATCGCTTATGAAAATCGCTAAACTCCCCCCCGATGACAGTTTGAGCCAACCGGTCGCTCTAGAGGGAGGCAATACCTTAGAGTTAGAAAGTACCGATTTGAGCGAGCGAATCGACGAAGAGCTATCGGAGGCGATCGAGCGAGCGCGGTCGGGAGCCTCGGCCGGATATAGTAAAACCGATAGCGACGATACGGTCGGGGCGTTTTTTAAGGAAATGGCGCGCTATCCCCTGCTCAAACCCGATGAAGAGGTGGCCCTGGCCCAATCGGTCAAGTTCCTCATGGACGCGGAACAGGCCCGCCAGCAATTGCAGGAGAAGTTACAACGTCCCCCCACGAAAACGGAATGGGCGATCGCCTTACAGTTAGAGAACGAGCGTCAGTTAGAAAACCGTCTCTATCGCGGTCGCACGGCGAAACGGAAAATGATCCGCTCGAATTTACGTCTGGTCGTCTCGATCGCCAAACGCTATTTAAATCGGGGCGTTCCTTTCCTGGATCTGATTCAAGAAGGAGCGATCGGCCTCAACCGAGCGGCGGAAAAATTCGACCCCAATAAAGGCTATAAATTCTCGACCTACGCGTATTGGTGGATACGTCAGGCGATCACCCGCACCATCGCCAACGATGCCCGCACCATCCGTTTACCGATTCATATCGTCGAGAAGTTAAATAAACTCAAAAAAGCCCAACGCGTTCTCAAACAGCAATTACAACGCAACCCCAACGAACGGGAACTGGCGCGGGAACTGGAAATGACCCCCGACCAGTTGCGTCAATTGTTACAACTTCGCCGTCAATCGCTCTCGTTAAATCATCGCGTCGGCAAGGGGGAAGATACGGAATTAGTCGATCTTTTAGAGGACGACGATCTGCAACTACCCGAAGATAGAATGAACGAGATGATGATGCGTCAGGAAATCTTCGCGGTTTTGAGTGACGTTCTCACCGAACGGGAAAAAGACGTGATCTCCCTCCGCTACGGGTTAGCTACCAGCCAACCCTATACCCTGGAGGAAGTCGGCGGAATGTTCAATCTCTCGCGCGAACGCGTGCGCCAGATCCAGAGTAAAGCGATGCGAAAATTACGCCGCCCGCAGGTCGCCCGCCGTCTCAAAGGATGGTTAACGTAAAGGCTCGATCGAGTGTACTCGGTTCTCCTCTCTCTCCCGGCCGTTGGAGAGTTTTTTTTTGGGAGGCAATCCGGAGGCAGGAGGCAGGAGGCAGGAGGTGAGAGAGGGAAAAGGTGAAAAGATTAAGAAATCCCTTTTCCCTTTTCCCTTTTCCCTTTGCCCTTTTCCCTTTTCCCTTTGCCCTTTTCCCTTTTCCCCTTCCCCTTTTCCCTTTTCCCCTTCCCCTATTCCCCGAAAAATCTCCCCATCTCCCCACTTCAAACCATGCACGAAGATCACTGGTTACTCGATCGATCGATCGATTTTCTCAATCACGGTTCCTACGGCGCGACCCCGCGGGTGGTTCTAGAATACCAGCAAAAACTGCGGGAAAGAATGGAAAGTCAGCCCCTCGCTTTTCTAGGACGGGATTTAGAGGGATTACTCGATAAGGCGCGCGAGGGATTGGCGGAATTCGTCGGGGTGAACGCGGACGATCTGGTATCCGTACCGAACGCGACCACCGCGGTCAACGCCGTTTTACGTTCCCTCTCCCGCGAAACCGGTGACGAGATTTTAATCACCGACCAAACCTATAACGCGTGTCGCAACGCGGTGGAATACGTGGCCGGACAACACGGGATCACGGTAATCGTCGCTAACGTTCCTTTTCCCCTGCAATCTCCCGAACAGATTACCGAAGCGATTCTGGCGAAAGTTTCCCCGCGGACGAAATTGGTTTTACTCGATCACGTTCCCAGCGTGACGGCGCTAATCTGGCCCGTCGCGGAGATCGTTAGAGAACTCAACCGTTTAGGGATCGATACCCTCATCGATGGCGCTCACGCGTTGGGTTTTTTGCCCCTGGACGTGGGTTCGATCGCCCCGACGTATTACACCGCGAACTGTCATAAATGGCTGTGTAGCCCCAAAGGAGCCGCTTTTCTCTACGTCCGGCCCGATCGCCAGGCCGCGATCCGTCCCGTCACCATCAGCCACGGCGCGAACTCCCCGAGGCTCGATCGATCCCGTTTCCAGTTAGAATTCGGCTGGATGGGAACCGACGATCCCACGGCGTATCTATCGGTTCCGAGAGCGATCGAATTTCTCGAATCCCTCTACCCCGGCGGCTTACCCGAACTCTGGCAGAGAAATCACGAGGTAATCCTACAAGCGAGAGAAATTATCTGTAACGCGCTACAGGTAGAAATTCCCTGTCCCGACGAAATGATCGGTTCGATGGCTTCTATTCCAGTACCACAAAGTCAGGTAAACGGCGAAAAATTGTATCAAAAATTAATCAACGAATATTCGATCGAAGTACCGATCATGCCCTGGGGCGAGGGAAAATTCGTCGTTCGGATCTGCGCCCACGCGTATAATTCGATCGACCAGTACGAGCGTTTAGCCGAATGTTTACGAGAATTGGAGAATTGGAGATAGGGAGATGGGAAAAAAGCGATCAGCCGTCAGCCGTCAGCTAGATCTCTCTTTAGATAGTAGCCAAGGCGGAAAAACTCGCTCTTTGAAAGCTGATAGCTGATAGCTAAAAGCCTCCTGCCTCCTGCCGACCGCCTCCTACCGACTGCCTCCAACCCGAAACCCTATACCTCATCTAAGTGAGAAAGACTGTAAACAATCCACAGACTTAGCGCGCTACCTTTTTTCGCTCCTGTCCATTTTTTTCACATTAATTTACGAACGCCTTCTTCAACTAATCCCCGATCAAGCAGATGTTGCCACTCAAAAAACTTTTCAATCAACGCGAACAGCAACCACCGAGTAGTGAAACAGATCCCTCTATAAAATCCAGGGGAGATGTTGGTAAAAAAGACCCTTATCAGGAGTCTAAGGAAGATATTCGTAAAAAAAAATGGGAAGAAAAAGTTCGTGTAAGAGCTTATGAGATTTGGGAAAAACGGGGACAAAAAGGTTCTTCAGAAGAAAATTGGGATATTGCGATTAAAGAAATTAAGCGAGAGAGACTTACTCAATTCATCTCTGATTTTGGAAAATGGACTGGTTTTGGAGAGAAAAAATTATGGGATTTTATACAGTTATTAATTGTTCCTATTATTCTTGGATTGGCTACATGGGGATTGAGCGAATTTGGTAAACAGCGAGAGCGAGACTTGGCTCAAGATAAAGCAAGGCAAGACACGCTGATAACTTACTTAGACCAAATGTCAAAGCTATTAAGCGATGGTTTGCGAAAAGCTAAAACAGATGATAATAAATTTATTATTGGCCAAGCAAAAACGGTTATAGCTCTACGTTCTTTGGATACAGACAGGCAAAGTCTCGTATTTCAGTTTTTACAGGCATCTAAACTGGATTCTTTAAACAACGATCGAGGAATTTTGTATGAAGCGCGCTTAGAGCGAATCGACCTCGGAGAGGCTAACATCGAAGGGGCTAACCTCAAAAGGGCTCACCTCGAAGGGGCTACGCTCAAAGGGGCTAACCTCTTTGGGGCGGACCTTTTGGGGGCTCGCCTCGAAGGGGCTCACCTCGAAAGGGCTAACCTCGAAAGGACTCACCTCGAAAGGGCTCACCTCGAAGGGGCTAACCTCGCCGGGGCTAACCTCGAAGGGTCTAACCTCGTCGGGGCTAACCTCGAAGGGGCTAACCTCGAAGGGGCTAACCTTAACCTCGAAAAAGTCAAAAGCTTAACACTTGCACAGGTTAAATCTGCCTGCGATTGGGAAGACGCGATATATACTGAAGCCAATTGGTCACAGAATCAGGGTATTTGGGTAGCTAAGAATTCTACAGCAAATCAACAGATAATCGAGAAATTAAAACAAGATAAGGCTTCAGATCCCAAAACACCAGTAAATTGCCGTTATTAAAAGGAATTGTCCAACAAAGCCGTTTTTAAATCGGTTCAGAAAACCAAAAAGCTAGTAAACCAGAAAATCAGAAAACTGGTAAACCAGATAACTGAAGACTCGATCGGGTTTCCCGATCGCCGCCCGGACGAGCGTCGATCGATCCCGGAAACGAACACTCCCCCGACTAATCGAAAATTACCCGATAGCCGTTATTCTGCCAAAATTGTTCTTTTAAAGCGATTGTAATACCAATTTTTCAAAATCCTGCAAGAGTTAGTTGTTTTGTACGTTCCGAACCCCTTGATTAGAGCTTCCTAGAGCCACGGATGTATCGCGCGATTAAAGAAAATTGGTATAATGTATTCTTCCCATAAAATACCCCGCTCGATCAAAATCTCACCCAATCGCTTCGATTCTTTTTTTTGAAGATCGAGGACGTGCTGTAATTGCTCGGAAGAGATAACTCGGTGTTTAATCAAAATTTCGCCCGACCGCATGAGAGTCTATTCGGTATCGTGTATCTAGAGGTCTGTCTATCTTAAATTGACGGGTTGAGACCGGCGGGGAGAACAGGAAGAGCGGAGGCAGATTTCACCGTCACAAACATTCCCCGTTCCCCGTTCCCCGTTCCCCGTTTTCCGTCAAAATTAGCTTGACACAGCACTACTTTTAATTGATTGATCTTTCCCCTTTCCCCTTTCCTCCTGCCTCCTCCCTAATACCGCCGCGGTTCTCCCAACAGAACGATCGAACCCGTTAACCCCTTCAATACCCGTGTCGTTACCTCGCTGACTCCCAATCCCCCCGCGGTACGGTAGCGAACCGATCGCAGGACGGTGAGATCGTGATTTTTCGCCTCGTGGACGATCGCCCCGGACACGTTATCGTCGGCCACGACGCGGATACTCGCGTTCGCCGGCAGGGAACTTTTGGCCAGAAATCGGGAGAGTTGAAACTTGAACACGTCCAATTTTTGCGGGGAAACATAGCGATCGTGAACGTGGAGGATCACCACCGACGCGCGATCGCCGGCCAGAATCCGAGCGAACTGGATCGCCGCTAAAGTGGACTCGCTTAAATTGCCCGCGGGAACGAGGATCGATCGGAACTCGATCGGACTACTCAACAATCTCGTCACCGCGACCGGACAATGGGACGACCAGAACACGCTATCGATAATGCTACCGAAAACGCGGGCGCGGATTCTCCAAGGATCGCCCCATCCCATCACCACTAAACTCGCGTTCTGTTCGCGACTGGCACGACTGATCGCGAGCGCCACCTGATCGTCGATCCGGGCGATCGGCGTGGTTTTTACGCCGAAACTCTCGCTAATCGCCACGGCTTCCCGCAATCTCCGGTCACAATCCGCCAAAGCGGTTATTAAGTTCGGATCGTCCATGTGAACGTGAGCGATCGCCACCGATAGGGGAACGATTCTCCCCCCCTCGTGACTCGCTAACAGCGCGGCCATCTCGATTAGATAGCGCTGGCTGTTGGGGTTATAGATCGGCACGACGACGGTAAAGGGATGATCGTCCGCTTCTTGCCAGACCGTGAACGAGCGATCGTCGCTCTCGTCCGCTTTCGGTAACGGTAGACGGGGCGCGAATCTGGCCGTGATCATCGGGCCGGCGATCGAGGTGACGAGCATTAAAACGATGACGCTGTTTAACACCTCCTCGCCGATTAGCCTTTCTCCCGCGGGGTTCACCGTCTCGTAAGCCACCAGCGCGGCCGCTAGGGTGGCGGCTACCTGTGGCAGAGATAGCGACCACATCGTTAATAATTCATCCCGGTTGTAGCGGTAGAGCAGTTTGGCGAAAAACGCGGCGAGAAATTTACTGCCGATTAACGCGACGACGATCGCCAGGGTGAGGGCGATCGAGGATAGGGTTTTTATAAAAGCGGGAATATTGATTAATAGCCCCATATCCACGAAGAAGCAGGGGATAAATAATACGCTACCCACGAATTCAACTTTTTCCTTGACCGGACTACGACCGAGAACGTCATTGACCGCCAACCCCGCCAGGAACGCGCCGACGATTTTCTCGACCCCGATCACCTGCGCGCCGACGGACGCGAGAAAGAGGGCGAGGAGAATGAAGAGAAATTGATTGCTCTGTTCGTCTCCAGAGCGACGGAAGAACTCTTTTCCCGCTCGATCGAATCCCACCAGAATCACCAGCGAGTAGAGGGCTAATCCGACGAGGAGGGTTACTAACTTCCCGGCGGTAAAATCCCCCCCGTGAATGCCCGCGCAGACCGCGAGAACCAATAACGCGCCGGTGTCGGTGAAGATCGTCGCGCCGATCGTCACGGTCACGGCCTCGTTCGTTACCACTCCCAAACGACTGACGATCGGGTACGCGAGTAGGGTATGGGAAGCGAGGAGAGAACCGATCAGAACCGACGCATTCCAACCGAAATTAAACATTCGCCCGACGAGAATGCCGGCGATCATCGGCACGAGAAAGGTGAGAGAACCGAATCCGATCGAGCGATTTCTCGTTTGTCGGAATTGAGCGAGATCGATCTCCAATCCCGCCACGAACATTAAATAAACCTTGCCGATATCGGAGAGTAATTTAATCGTGTCCGTTTCGGGATTTAATAGTTTTAAAGCGTTTGGCCCGAGAATCACGCCCGCCAACAATAAGCCCACCAATCCGGGCAATTTTAGACGCTCGAATATCGGCGGGATCGTGAAAATTACCGCTAAAAGAACGGTAAAGGTAATGATAGGACTATCGAATGACAAGAAAAACTCCTAGGATTACTTGTTATAAATCACTCAAGAATATTTTATAAATTGATTGAAATTATAGCAAAATTCTTTGCAAAAATCAAGCGATATTCGAGAGTAATACCGATTCCGTGAAAACTGGCTACAGACCGGGAGAGGAGACCTCGCCCCCACGAGAATCAATACTCCCGACTGTAGTTTCGGTTTCCAGAATCGGTATAATCGGTAATTTTTAGAGTTCACCGCTCTCGTGTCGCGAAGCTAACGGCTGATAGCGGATAGGTGACGGCTCTCGATCGCCATTCTAGGGAGAACTCCCGCTACCGGAACCGGTTCCGCTCCCGCTCGAACCGCTAGAGGTTCCCGACGTGCCGGATGTACCGCTCGATCCCGATGTCCCGGATGTACCGCTCGTTCCCGACGTGCCGGATGTACCGCTCGATCCCGATGTATCGTAGTTGCCGGTCGTTCCCGATGTGCCGTAGTTGCCGGATGTGCCGGTCGTTCCCGATAAACCCGATGTGCCGGTCGTTCCCGTCGTTCCCGATGTGCCGGATGTGCCGCTCGATCCCGATGAAGGGGTCGTGGTACTGGAATTGGGGACGGTGATATTCACGTCCGGGGCGCTCGATCCGGGTCGCGAGATCGGAACCTCGCGGGTTCTCTCGATAATCGTGGTCTGATTCGGGGGTTGTTGACCGGTTTGCGGGGAGGGAGAGTTTTGGGGAACGGGGACGTAGACGGGCGTTACCGTTTCTCTAGGACGGCTGGTGTACCAGAGGAGTCCGCCGATCGCCGCGACGAGAGCCGGCAATAGCAAACCCAACAGAACGCCACGACTCACATTCGCGCTATCCCGCTCGCGTAACTCTTCCCGATAAGGATCTCTCTCGACGGCGCGCTCGGGAACGTAGCCGCTCGGGTAATCCGGGCGATCGACCCGGCGATCGGTTCCCACGTTTCGGTTCGCGGAATGATCCGGGTTAACGAACTCGGGTAATCGCTCGCCATAGATCTCTCGATCGTTCGGATCGTTATTGTTAAAGTTCGTCATGGTAAATCCTATATTTTCGATAAAAGGCGGGAGGCGGGAGGGAAAAACCCGTTAGAAATGCCGATGGATTTTTCCGAACTCTTCAGCTTGAAGCCGATCGCCGTACTCTAGCTCGGAGGAACCAGACCCTACCTCGTGGAAGGAAACGGATAAAAACAGTAATTTCATCTTTATTTTTGAGAGTAATCGCTAATAAACGATTTCCGCGTCCCCCGATCGATAGTTCCTTTTCCCTCCCCCGGAGAGAAAAAAATCGGGCCGGTGAGTGCCGGCCCGATTCGCGAAACCTAAATCGGTTTAATCACCCCGATCGCCCCGCCGAACGCCGCCGCGATCGCGGAGACGAGGGCGATGAAAAATAACCACCAAGCCGCTTTCGTGGCCGCCTCGCGGGTTTCTTCCATCTGTTCGCGGGCTTCCCGTTTCACCTGTTCCAGCCGGTGTTGGGTCTGTTCTTGAAGGCGTTCCGCTTTTCGCAGGATACGATCGCGCGTTCCCTCGATCCCGGCGATAATCCGTTCGGCCTGCGCGGGGGAAATATCCTCGCGGGAACTCAAGAGCGCGATCAGCGTATCCCGATCGATGTGGGAGAAACGATCCCGGAGCGCGGTGAAACCCGCCCCCGGATCGTCGAACAGTCGCCGGATATCGTCGCGGATGCCCTCGTAATTCAGTTCGGGACGCTCTAAACTGTTGAGATAATCGCGAATCCGGGCGAATAACGCCTCGATCGCCCGTTGAACACCGCGTTGCATTCCTTGCAGTCTTTCGAGGAACCGCTCGCGGACGACCATCATCTCGTCGATAATGCGGTTCACGTCCTTCTCGTCGATATCCTGACGTTGGGAGAGGAGCGCGACCAGGGTATCGCGATCGAAGTGCGACAGTCGTTCCTGGAGATTTTCCACCCCCGCGCGGGGATCGTTCAACAGTAGGGTTAAATCCCGTTGAATGCCTTCCGGGTTCAGTTCCGATCGGTGGGTAGAACGGAGGTACTCGGCGATCGAGTCGCGGAAGTTGCGGGCCTCCTCGGTGGCGCGTCGGGCCAGCCGTCGCGGGGTGCGGGCGAAAACGCGCAGATTTTCCTGTATCGCGTCGATCGTTTGATTAACCTGCTCCTCGTTGAGATCCTGCCGTTGGCTCAGGAGTTTTACCAGGGTATCGCGATCGACGCGTCCGAGACGTTGCCGGATAGCGGAGCTTCCCGCGCGGGGATCGGCGAGCAGGAGGTTCAGGTCGCGTTTGATGCCTTCCGGGTTCAGTTCCGCTTTCCCGGTGCCACGCAGGTAATCCTCGATCGATCCCATGATCCGATCGTACTGTTCCTGTACCCGTCCGGTGAGTTGGCGACCGGTCACGCGGGCCCGAATCCAGTTTTTTTCCACCTCATCGACGATATTTTCCGCTTCCTCGTCGGTGAGATCCGATCGCTGACTCAACAGCAAGATCGGACGATCCCGATCGAAATCCTCCGAACCGCGGGTTTCCTGTAAAATCGTTCCCAATTCCCGGCGCATCGCGTCGGCGTTGAGATTGTCTTTCCCCGTTCCCCGGAGATAATTTTCCAAATTCGTCCAGCGTTCCTCGATTTTCGTCTGGCGCTCGATCTGGCGAGCGCGAGCCTGTTCGAGCAGATTATTGAGGATCTGTTCGAGTTGCAGGACGATCGCGGCGCTCTCTTCGGGGGTGAGATCTTCCCGGCCGGCCAGCAGTCGTTCGAGGAGGGGACGATTCAGGGGCGCGAAACGGACGAGAATCGTGTCGAGATCCGCGGCAGTATCCTCGATCAACCCGCGGAAGTTCAGACCGAGAATTTCCGAATTGGTTAATTCCTCCTTCGGGGTCGTTAATAGATAATTTTCCACCTCCGCTAACATATCCATCGCGATTTCCTGCTCTCGGGCCTCTCGGGCTACCGATAGCACTTCCAGACGCACCTCGTTTAACAGATCGGCGGTACGTCGGATCTCCTCGCGGGTTAACAGTCCCTTACGTTCGAGGATTCCCCGGAAATCGGCGCGGGTGACGCGTTCGAGTTCTTGGAGTACCTGTTCCGGATCTGCCTCGCGATCGTACAGTAGATTCCGGAACTCCCGACGCAGGATCGCGGGTTGCATCTGCCAGGAATAGGCGCTTTCGAGATAATGCTCGATGTCGGTTTTAATCGGGTTGTAGGAAGGTTCCGAACTCACCGTATCGACGATTTTCTCGGTTCCCTCGCCGAGTTTTTCCTTCGCTTTATGAAACTGACCGACGATTTTTTCCAGGTCCAGATCGGAAAGATCCGTCCGTCCCAGGATCAGACCGATCAGACCGTTTAAACCGAGGGCGAGGGGGCCGGACATTCCGGGGCCGCCGTCCGGTTGTTTCGATCGGGCGATAAAATCGTCGAGCTTCCGACCGAAATCGCTTCCCAACAGTTGATCGCGGGTGGCGGATTTCAGGTAATCGATAAAACTATCCGGTTTACTCGTTTTCTGGCGTTCTTTAACCGTTTTTTGCCAGACAGATTCCAGTTGATCCGCGAGACGTTCCACCTCCCGTTTGGAGAGGTCGGAGCGATCGCCGATCAGGTCGATAAAGGTCTGGCGATCGAGTCGGGGAACCTCGCCGCTCTCGATCGCCTCCCGGATGCCCGGTTCGGTGAGCATGGCCTCGAAATCGGAGCGAATCCGATTCCAATCCATCTGCGGGGGGCGGATCATCTCGATATAGTCCTGCACACTCTCCCGCAGACTCACGGGGTCGATCGCGCTACCGATCTCGCGACGGACGGCGGCGGCGGCGGCTTCCGCGGTGGCGACCACCTGACGGTTCACGGCTCTCCCTCCCAACAGCGCGCCGACACTGGAAACGAGGGTTTGAAAGCCCGCGGTGGCGGTATTCACCAGCGATCCCAACAGGGAACCGACGGTACTGGAACTAAACCACACCAGGATCACGAAATAGGTCGCCCAGATGACCAGGCCGACGATCGCGCCCAGGGTGGGGGAAACCAGCAGGCTCAATTTCGCGGCGAAGAAACTGGCGAAAAACAGGGAAACGGTAACGCTCACGAGCGTGGCTACCCCGACCACCGGGCCGGTCTGCTCGTGACTCTCGCCGTGGCGGGGGGATTCGCGGTGTTTTCTACCGGAATCTTTCCCCATCAGGGACATCCAGGCGGCCAGACCGAAGTTGGTCAGCAGTAGCCCGAAAGCGAAGGCGAGTAATACCCCCGCGATCAGGGCCGTGAAGAATTGCGGGCCGCTGAAGACGAGAGCGGCATTTTCGGCGGCGACCCGATCGCCTCGCGTGCCGTCGAGGATTTGGGCTAACAGGGGAATAGGGGGATGGATGAACATTGTTTTTTCTAGGAATTTTTTATAGGGTCCGCGCGCGGGCGGATAGGGGCGGGAATCGACTTTCTTCACCCCGCTACTGACAAGTTCTCGTTAATAGTTTCGTAAATATATGTCGTTGAGTTCATCCATCCCAAGTGCTGGAGTTATCCGAACTGAACGCTTTTCCTTTCCCCCGATCGACGGAGAGAGCGATCGAATTTTTTCCTACCGGATGAGGGTGCGAGGGGATCGATCGAGCCGGTTAACTATTAGAGATAAGATCCGCGATCTATTGGAAAATCATGCGTAAAATTAATATCGGACTGACGGAAGAACAACTACAAGGCGTGAACGAGTTGTTAAATCAAGATTTAGCGGACGCGTACCTCCTCCTGATTAAAACCAAAAAATATCATTGGGATGTGGTCGGCCCGCAATTTTTATCCCTACATAAACTGTGGGAAGAACATTATGAAATTCTCACGGAAAATATCGATAGTTACGCCGAGCGGGTACGGGCGTTAGGAGGGTATCCGGTAGCGACGGCGCGGGGATTTTTAGAGCGGGCGACGTTGAAAGAAAATCCCGATCGCCTGCCTCTAGCGACCGATATGGTCGCGCGATTGGTAGACGATCACGAACAGATCATCCGGAATTTACGCGAGCATATCGATCGATGCTCGGAAGAATATCACGATCAGGGAACGGCGGACTTTTTAACCGGTTTCATGGAACAACACGAGGAAATGGCCTGGATGCTCCGTTCCTTTATCGAGGGACAAGCGATCCAACCGGATCAACAAGCGCCCGCCGCCGACGGTAATAAAGTTCCCGTGGGCGTTTAATTCCTCGGAAAAATTTTTTCCCGATCGATACTTTCCCCCTCTTTCCGGTTCCCGAAAGAGGGTTCCCCATAGATCGATCCCGTTCCCGTCGCGAGTCTCGATTTTCCCGAGATTGGCGACGGGAATATTAATTTTCGTAAAACCCGCGTAAAATCTATAATTTCGCGAGAAGTAAAGGATAGGAGAACTAGAATTCGGATGAGCGACCCCGCTCTCCCTTTTCTCCTTCCACTCCTTACTCCCTCGTGAATATGAACCCGATTACCCGTCAAAAACGCTTTTTTTCGGCTCTCTCGGCCGTTTCTTTCGCTTCTTTCCTGTTGGTAGCCCCGTTGACGAAACCGGCGCGCGCGGACGATCTAACCGAGGCGATGGAGAGCGTCCTGCAATACACGGCCGAATTACACGATATTCAGTTCCGCTATCAATTGAGCGATCGACCGATCTTAACTCCTTGCGGGGTCATTTCCCTAGCCGCTTTCTGTACTGTCGATAACACGGTGTACGTGAACGTGACGGAAGTAAACCGTACCAGCGCGAACCCCCTCTTTCCCCTCTACGCCGTCGCCCACGAATCGGCGCACGCGATTCAATGGAATCGGGGTATCGGCGGCATGAACACGGGGGGAATGACGATCGGCATCGAGTTACACGCGGATTGTCTGGCCGGGGATACGCTCTCGTGGATACTCTCGCGAGCGCGAACGCTTTCCAAGGAGGAATACGTGATGGCGGGAAATTTTCTGGCTAGGGCGGCCGCGGAAGTGGGAGACTTCGAGACTCCCGATAAGTCCCACGGTACCCCACAACAGCGATCGGACGCGGTGTTACAGGGATTCTACGGCGAGAATCACGAAGCCTGTTCTCGTTAGACCTCCACGCGGAATTCACAACTTGTCATGTAGTTAGGGAGTCAGGAGTCAGGAGTCAGGAGGAAGAATCAAGAATTTTATAGACAAGAATTTCGATAAAAACCTATTTATCTTGTAAAATCCCTGTTTTTGAAGTTTTTAGTCTTTCAAAAACAAATAGTGCAAGAGGTCTAGGAATTTCGGGAATTTCGATCGACTCTCCGGCAAACGTGAAAATTATTCGTAAATTTTCACCTAAAAAGTTAAGATTTAAGGTTTGTTGCGAGAAAATAGACATTTTATCGAATTTGGCTACTTTTATCGTCTATTTACTTCTCCGAACTCCGAACTCCGAACTCCTGACTCCTGGCTCCTGACTCCTGACTCCTGACTCCTCGAACCCGCGCGCGACGAGTCCCCCTACTAGGCATTTTCTCCGGTCGATCGAATCCGCTAAGATAACAGAGCGTTTTCGAGAGCTTTCCCGCAGGAGACTGACCCGTTAATGACTGTATCGACTCAATTCACCGAATCATTATCCTTGCCCCCGCTTCCCGAAAAACGTCCCCTCCTGATGATCGGTCACGGGACGCGGGACGAGGAAGGCCGGCAGACCTTTTTAGACTTCGCGCGGGTTTATCAGGAGTTAGACACCTCCCGTCCGGTGATTCCCTGTTTTCTGGAGTTAACCGCGCCGACAATTCTGGAAGGGGTCGAGTATTGCGTCTCGCGGGGTTACACGGAAATCTCGGCGTTACCCCTACTCCTATTCGCCGCGCGTCACAATAAATTCGATGTCACCAACGAACTCGATCGATCCCGCGAGCGTTTCCCGGACATCAAATTCCATTACGGTCGCCATCTGGGAATCACCCCGAGTTTGATCGATCTCTGGCACGATCGGTTAGCCCACCTCGACAGTCCCCATCACAATCCCCGGCAGATCCCTCGATCGGAAACGGTGTTACTCTTCGTCGGTAGAGGTTCCAGCGATCCCGACGCGAACGGCGATGTCTGCAAATTCGCCCGGATGCTCTGGGAGGGTAGCGGCTATCTCAGCCTGGAAACCTGTTTTATCGGCATCACCCATCCCCGTCTCGAAGAGGGATTCCGTCGCGCCCGTTTTTATGAACCGAAACGGATTATCGTCTTACCCTATTTCCTGTTCACCGGCGCGTTAGTGAAAAAAATCTTCACGATCGCCGAACAACAACAGCAATTAAACCCGGAAATCCAGATCGATTGTCTGCCGGAAATGGGCATTCGATCGGAGTTACTGCGGTTAGTGCGCGAGCGCGAGATCGAGACGCATCTCGGACAGGTGCAGATGAATTGTGAAATGTGCAAATTCCGCCTCGCCGCGTTGGGGAAAGGAGGGGAACACCATCACCACGCTCACGACCACTCTCACGCTCACGACCATTCTCACGCTCACGATCACGGGCATCATCACCACCACGGCGCGCCCGATCCCTATGCTAAGTTAGAAGATTATCACGATCGCATCTGGCAGGTTCCATGACCGCTATTTCCGTGGGTTGTCAAGTCCGTCTCGTTTCCCTACCCCCCTACCTGAAAACCGCCGAACCGATGCCGATGCTCCGTCCTCCCGATCTGCTCGCGGTCGGGGACACGGGAACGGTGATCGATCGCCGGCCCGGCGGTTACTGGGGGGTAAAATTCGATCGGGGCGCGTTTTTACTGGACGCGAAATATTTAGAGGCGATTTAAACGATTACTTCGAGGCCCGAATTGCCACCGCGCGATCGGACTCCCGTTTGTTTGGCGATCGAACGTATTGTAAATTCGGGGAAAGGGCGAGCGGACTGTCTCTTAGAATGATTTCAGCGATCGATCTCCCGCGGGGTATCCGGGGAACGGAGAGAGGCTAATATTTTCATCGCGCGATCGATCCGGTGGTATCTCGGCCAGTTTTCCGATTGTCGGGTGAGGTTTCGAGACAATCCTAAGTCTTGGTAGGCGATTTGGAGGTGAAGGATCGCCCGGCGAGAACGCGCCTCTTCATCCTCGGGTTGAAGTTCGATCGCCCGCGTGTAATTCTCGATCGCCCGATCGTATTCTTTTAAGCGGATGTAAATTTCACCCCGTAGTTTATAAGCTGTAGCGAGGGTATTACAGCCTTTCTCAGATACATAAGGTACGTTCTCGCGGTTGGAATCTTTTAGCGGTAAGGGTTGGTATGTACTTCACCTTTACGAGAAAGGCTGTATCTAGGGCGATCGATCGATCGAGAGCCTCAAGAGCTTCTTGATTTTGCCCGTCGGTCATTTTTTGCCGACCCATCTCGACAGCGATTTCCGCCGCTAGTCGGGTTTGTTGTAGCTGGGTATAGAGTTCGATCGCTCTCTCCCAACCTTGATTTTGTCGATGATCTTCGGCGGCCTTTTCCAAACAACGGCGCTCGTCATCCCGGCGACCTAATCCTTTCCATCGACGCGCCGCTTCCTCCCATTCCTGCCGTTCCTCTAGGGATTTAGCGGCCTGTTCAAAACAACGGCGCTCGTCATCCCAGCGACGTAACTCTTTCCATCCGCGCGCCGCTTCCTTCCACTCCTGTCGTTGTTCCAAGACTCGAATCGCGCAAACATTCGCTTTCGCGAGATTAGGAAGCGCTTGCCAGCAAGATTCCGCGTTCTCCCAATCCCCCGCTTTTTCGTAGGATTCCGCCGCTCGATCGAGATCTCCGGCTTCTCTCCAGCAATCGGCCGCCTGTCGCCAGTCCTCGATTCTCGCCCACAATTTAGCCGCCTCCGCCCAAAATTTTAGTTCCTGGAATAATTCGGCGGATTCGCTATATTTTTCCTCTTGCCGTAAACGTTTTGCTCGCGCTTCTTGATATTTTAATTCCGCTCCCGCTTTCTGAAAGCATTCTTCCGCTTGTAAATAGCGTCCGGCGTTTAAATAAAACTCGCCTTGTTGTAACCAATTACCATCTCCTGATTGACGTTCGCCAGCGACTAAACTCGCTTCTAGAGGAACGCGATATTCTAACACCTCCGATTGATGCCAAAACGACAAGCGAGGGGTTTCTTGTTCTGGAATTTTTTCCCAAATGTACAAACACCGACGCGCTCGGGTAATTGCGACGTAAAGTAGATTTAGCTCTAACTCCAATCGCGGTCGATCGCGATCGTGTTGGGGGTTATTGGGTACTAAACGTCCGTGGCGGAGGGCTAGATCCCATACCTTCCTGTATAAGTCAAAGAAATTTACCAAAAAAACCGTATCGAATTCTAGACCTTTCGCTTCCTCGATCGTGAAAATTAACGTGGAATTAAATTCTTCCCTGATTCTCTTTTTGTCTGCTTCCGTCCTCACTAAAATTGCGTCTCCCGCATTGAGAGATTGTAGGGATTCTTTTAGGGCGGAGGGATCGGCATTCACGAGTCTAGCCATACTAGCGAGATCGACATTCGCATCGGGTTCTTTCCGCACTGATTCATTCAATAAACGGGAACGTACTTGTAAGACTTGGTTAGCCAAAATTGACAATGACCTTAGATTGCGAAAATTGTAAGTCAATTCTGTCTGTATAGACTCTCGATAGTTTTGATACAGAAGATCCCGTAAATAGGGCCAGCGAAACCCGCTAGGACTAATAACTTGATTTTTATCTCCCGCAAAAAATAAACTTCCATCTGGAGAAACCGACCGAACTAATAGTTCTAGTTGGATTTTAGCCAAATCTTGGACTTCATCACAAACGATCAAGTGATATTGCCTGTGGAATCCGTTTTTGTAACAAGACAGAACTTGCCGAGCAAGATCGATTTCATCGTATTGTCTGGTTTCTCTTAATCTATTTTGATACCCTTGAGCGATTGGATATAACTGTCTTTTTTCTTGTTCCGAAAGAATCAAACAGCCTTCCATATTTTTATTAAAATCCAAATATTTTTGTAGAGAGAGTAATTCGGATTCTGTAGATAGCTGAGAGCCTTTGAGAATACTACGAATTTCATTCCAGACCAGACTCGAAGAATATTTTGGTTGTTGATACCGACTATCGAAAGCCAGAAAATCCACAAAATCAACTTCTTCCCCAGGGTCGAAGCTCTGATTTTCACTGGAAGCATAACATCTTCGCAAAATCATTACCCAAAGTAAGAGTGTAGCAAGGGGTTTAAATCTCCTGAAAACCGCTAACGTACAAACGGAAAAGACTTCCTTTTGTTGAGTATTTAGAATTTCCAGGCAAAGGTCACGAATAGTCTTAAATTCAAATAAATACCTATATCTTTGAAAATTCAAAGGTAAGGTTTCGTATAATCTCTCAAATTGTTCTCGTGCGTTGCTTGCCAGTAAAGGATTATACGCAACGTAAAGACGTGGCACAGGGAGAGGATAATCCTGCAAATCTTTTAATAAACGATAAATCCCGACGGTGGTTTTACCCGTTCCCGCACTTCCCGATAGAAGTAAATTTCCCTGTTGTTGAACTAAATTATATTCTTCGGGGCTTAATTTTAATGGTAAATCCGCATCTTGGTTATGAATGAACGATTCCCAAGTTTCGACAGAATCAACCACTTTCCACTGAATCGATCCTCTCAATTCATCGGGTATATTTTCCAAAAACGTTAATTCTGGATCAACCTCTTCAAAAAGTTCATTCTGTTCTTCGTCCGTTAGATCTCGATCGAGGCTACCGCGCCACTCATCCTCTTCTGGATACCACCATCCCGAATCAACACTGAATTTTCTGGCTCTTTTCGCGCTTCTGTTTACATCGTCATGATCGAGACAGACATCCTGAACCGCTAGGTAAGTCGTTCGCTCTCCCGCGGGAGAAACCGAGCGATCATAGCTAAAAATCAGGCGAGAGGCTTCGCTTATTCTCGCTTCCCAGATATTATGTCCCTGTAACTTTTTTACCCTCGATCCGGAATTAAAATCACGTTCTCTCAGTCTCTCCAAGCGTTTCCAGATTAGCTCGGCAAGCTCGGGGGGGCTATATTCCTTCAGGAAACGTTCAACATCGGGATGGATGACGAGCGGTAACGGCATATCGTGACCAGTAACGGGGATAACCGTAGTGTTCCCGAAAAGACACGATAAATCCACATTATCGAGCTATTTTTTCAAAATCGAGCTAAATTTATCGATGGAGCCAATTTACTGGACAAAAAAGACTAAAGATCGGGGGAAATCGACAGTAGAATCGAGAAAAAATTTATTCCATCCGAAGATTTAATTCCTATTTTTTTTAGCGATCGACTACATTTCCCGAACTCTAACGGGTCGATCGCTCTCAATCCTCCAAGCGTTGCCCCAATTTCGTGAGATCGAGCGCGTGGCCCCCGGTGACGAGGTAAACGGTATCGGCGATCGATCCCACCCGACGGGTAAGACTCCCGAGACGATCGCGGAACAGACGACCGATCGGGTACGCGGGAACTACCCCCCAACCGGTCTCCTCGGCGACGAGAAGGATATCCGCGGCGGATCTCTGCAAGGAAGCGAGAAAATCCGTCACCCGATCGCCCCATTCTTTCCCGTCCATTTCCAGGCCATTCGCTACCCAAGTTCCTAACGAGTCGATCAGCAGACAGGACGGGGATTCCGCGGTCTCGATCGAGGCGCTCAATTCTAGGGGGATCTCTAACGTTGTCCAGCGCGGGGGCCGTCTCTGTCGGTGTTCCCGCACCCGATCGAGCCACTCCGGATCGTTACTATCGAGCCGCGAGGTGGCGATATAGATCACCGGTTTCCCCGATCGGCCCGCGAGGGTTTCGGCCCATTGGCTCTTGCCCGATCGGGCCGCTCCGGTAACGAGAATAATCCGTCGATCGTCGCTCATCCGAGGAAAAAAGGCGAAGTTTCCCCTCTAATTTTAGATGTATCGGGCGTATAATATAGCCTATTGTCCGAATATTGCCATCTCGCGCGATCGGGGCAAAACGCCTTGACCAACGGGGATAGTATAGTAAGATGAGGACAATTCCGAAGTCCCGGTTCTCGATTTTCGAGCGATGAATGGGTTCCCGGAAAGATGCGAACACCCCGCCCAATTCCCTAAAAGCAGATGTTGAGCCAATCCGAAAAAATTCCCGTTTCGGTTTTAATTCCCGCCAAAAACGAGGAATTAAACCTTCCCGCCTGTCTAGAAAGTGTCGCCCGGGCCGATGAAGTGTTCGTCGTCGATTCCCGGAGTAGCGATCGATCGGTGGAGATCTCCGAAAGTTACGGCGCGAACGTCGTTCAATTTCATTTTAACGGTCGCTGGCCGAAAAAGAAAAACTGGTCCCTGGAAAACCTTCCCTTTCGCAACGATTGGGTTCTGATCGTCGATTGTGACGAGCGGATCACTCCCGAACTCTGGGACGAGATCGCCACGGCGATTCAAGATCCGAACTACGAGGGTTACTATCTCAATCGTCGGGTTTTCTTCCTCGGTCAGTGGATACGGTACGGGGGAAAATATCCCGATTGGAATTTACGTCTATTCAAACATAAATTAGGTCGGTACGAGAATTTAAGTACCGAAGATATTCCCAATACCGGCGATAATGAAGTTCACGAACACGTTATCTTACAGGGTAACGTGGGCTATCTGAAAAACGATATGCTTCACATCGATTTCCGGGACATCTATCATTGGTTAGAACGTCATAACCGTTATTCCAACTGGGAAGCGCGGGTCTATTACAATCTCCTGACCGGGAAAGACGAGAGCGGCACGATCGGGGCTAACTTATTCGGTTCCGCGGTCCAGAGAAAGCGTTTCCTAAAGAAAATATGGGTTAAATTACCATTTAAGCCTTTATTGCGGTTTATCCTCGCCTATATTATCCGTCTCGGTTTCCTCGATGGAAAAGCCGGCTATATCTACGCCCGGCTGTTGAGTCAGTACGAGTACCAGATCGGCGTGAAACTATACGAATTACGGCGCTTCGGCGGGAAATTAAACGTTCAGCCCTCTTCCCCTGCCGCCCCGATCGCCGTCGATAAGAAACCCGAACCCGCGGAAGTAGCCAAATGATCGATTCCGAACCGCGAAAATCGCCGATTTTGAACGATCCCGCCCGGATCGACCTGCGAAAGTACGATCAATCCGGGTTCGATCGGGGTCGATCGGGCCCGTTTATCCTACTGTGGTGGTTGGTGCAGGCGATCGCTTTCCCGTCGAGCTTGCACAATATGGACGGTTTCCGTTGCTGGTTATTACGTCGCTTCGGGGCGAAAATCGGCGCGGGGGTGAAAATCCGTCCCACCGCGCGAGTTACCTACCCGTGGAAGCTGGAAATCGGCGATTATAGCTGGATCGGCGATGACGTGGTGCTGTACAGCCTCGATCGAATCTCGATCGGTTCCCACGCGGTCATCTCGCAAAAATGCTATCTCTGCACCGGCAGTCACGATCATCGCGATCCGGCCTTCGGGTTGTCCACCGCTCCGGTCTCGATCGGTAATGGAACCTGGATCGCGACCGATTGTTTCATCGCGCCGGGGGTGAAAATCGGCTCTAACACCGTAATCGGGGCGAGAAGTAGCGTTTTTAGCGATATTCCCGAAAATCAAGTCGCGTGGGGGAGTCCCTGCCGTCCCCGCTACGATCGCCAGATGCAAGATATTTGAGGCAGGAGGCAGGAGGCAGAAGGCAGGAGGAAGAATAAAGCTCCGATCCCGAAATCGATCGCTTTTTTTCTATCTCTTTACCAGAAAACCGATCGCCGCGCCACCGATCATTAACCAGGTCGAATTCACCTGAAAACGGAGTAATAAAATCGCGGCGATCGCCGAGAGTACAATCGAGACGATATCCACCGGAAAACCCGCGAACGGTTGCCCCCAGGTTTCGAGCGCTAATTTAAACACCACCGCGCCCATTAACGCCACCGCGCTCACGTTCACCGCGTCGAGAAAAGCGCTCGCCCACCTCGATTGTCGCAGTTTCGGGATCAGGGGATTGAGTATTAAAACGAAGACGAAAGACGGGAAAAAAATCGCTAGTGTCGAGATAATCGCCCCGCTAATTCCTAAGATTTGATAGCCGATAAACGTCGCGGTCGATAAAACGGGGCCGGGAGTGAATTGACCGATCGCTACCGCGTCGAGTAACTGTTGCCGGGTTAACCAGCCGCGACCATCGACCAGATCCCCCTCTAAAAAAGCGACTAAAACGTAACCGCTCCCGAATAACACGCTTCCCACTTTCAGGAAAAATAACCCCAATCCCGCGAGCGTCGGGGGATCGACGACAGTAGAGGGAGCGACGGATACCAGTCCACTCCCTCCCGCGATCAGTAACGGGAAAGTCGCGAACCGCTGGATCACCAACATCCCGATCAGACCGCCGAGTAAGAGCGCGACGATCTCGTTGAGTCCTAGTACGAGTAAACCGATGACTCCTAGACCGATAAAGAGCAATTGTGAATTTTTGACCGCTTTTTTACCCAAACGCCATAAAGCTTGGAAAATCACCGCAATAACGATCGGCTTGATCCCGGCGAAAAACGGGGCGACTTCGGGAAGGGTTCCGTAGGTGGTATAGATCCAGGCGAAAAAACCGGTAATAATAACCGCCGGGCCGATAAAACACGTTCCCGCGAGCAGTAAACCGGGAAATTTTCCCAGAATATACCCGATATGGATCGCCATTTCCGTGGAATTCGGACCCGGAATGAGATTGGTCGCGCCGACGAGATCGAGAAATTGTTCTTTATCCATCCAGCCGCGGCGTTTCACCACTTCATCCTCCATCATGGCGATGTGCGCGGCCGGCCCCCCGAAACCGAGAATACCGATTTTGAGAAAGAGGAGGGCGATATTAGAAAGACGGACGTTCGATCGATCCTGCATATCGGGAACGGTTTTTCGGATAAGGATGCCAGATCGATCGTACCGGGTCGATCGAACCCGATCGAGTGTAAAGGAACACGTCGTCTCGCGGTCGGGATCGCGCGAAATCCTACCGGACGGCCGGAAGCCGATCGATTAGCGCACTATAATCGATCGAGGACGAGCCGCTACATCGAATCGAGATGGTACTAACCGATTTCATCCAATCCGAGGAAGTCAATCTCAACAACTGCGATCGGGAACCGATTCACATCCCCGGTTCCGTTCAACCCCACGGAATCCTGCTGGTACTCTCGGAAAACGACTTTCAGATCGAGCGCGTTAGCGAGAATACCCTTTCCCTCCTAGGAATCGAGAGCGATCGATTGCTCGGAACCCCTCTCTCGCGATGGCTAGACGGAACACAGATCGAGACGTTACAAAACTGTCTAAAGGGAGATTTCGAGCAGATTAACCCGTTAGAGTTACTCTTTCGCGCGGGCGATCGCTCCCTGCCCTTCGACGGGATTCTCCATCGTTCCCCGCGGGGCCAAATTATCCTGGAACTCGAACCGAATATCACGCGTAAGAGCGATTTCCTCCAGTTCTATCAGAAAGCGAAGGTTATCCTCGACCAGATGCACGGAGCGCGCGATCTCGATACCCTCTGTCACTCGATCGCGCGAACGCTCCGGAAAATTACCGGATTCGATCGGGTCATGCTCTATCGCTTCGACCCGGACGGATCGGGAACGGTGATCGCCGAGGATAAAATCGACGAACTCGAAAGCTATCTCGGATTACACTATCCCGATACCGACATTCCCAAACAGGCCAAATACCTCTACACGCTCAACTGGCTCCGTTTG
Organism: Pannus brasiliensis CCIBt3594; assembly: GCF_036688125.1. NCBI lineage: Bacteria > Bacillati > Cyanobacteriota > Cyanophyceae > Chroococcales > Microcystaceae > Pannus > Pannus brasiliensis. The sequence goes on from NZ_JBAFSM010000001.1 coordinate 222,866, forward strand.
ATCCCCGACGCGAACTACCGACCGGCGAAAATTCTCGGGGGAAAAGAGGAGGAACCGATCGATCTCAGTTTCAGCACCCTCCGCAGTGTCTCACCGATCCATATCGAGTATATGCACAACATGGGGGTCGCCGCGTCCATGTCCATCTCCCTGGTGCGCGAGGGCGAACTCTGGGGATTGATCGCCTGCCATCACCACGAACCGAAATTCCTTCCCTACGAGAGCCGGACGTTGTGCGAGTTTCTCGGACAGGTACTCTCGATCGAGATCGCGGGCAAGGAAGAAAAACAGGATCTCGACGCGAAAATCCGCCTGAAAACCATTCAAACCCAATTTATCGATGCCATCTCCCGATCGAATGAATTTACCGACGCGCTGGTAAGCGATCGCTCCCGATTACTCGAACTCGTCCGTGCCGAGGGTGTCGCGATCTGTTCCGACGGTCATCTAACGTTAGTCGGAAAAACCCCCGACGAGACGATGATTCAAGCCTTGATCGAGTGGTTAAGCGATCGCTTTACCAACAACCTGTTCGTCACCGATTCCCTCGCCAAACTCTACCCTCCGGCCGGGGAATTCGCGGCGATCGCCAGCGGTTTACTCGCCATCTCGATCACCCGAATCCAACGCAATTACGTTCTCTGGTTCCGTCCGGAAATTCTCCAACAGGTGACGTGGGCCGGGAATCCCGAGAAACCGCAACGGGTCGAGGCGGACGGAACCCTAACCATTTTCCCCCGACAATCCTTCGCCGCGTGGCGGGAAACGGTACGGGGAAAATCCTTACCGTGGCTATCGAGCGAGATAGAAGGAGCCTTAGAACTCCGGAGCGCGATCGTCGGCATCATACTCCGGAAAGCGGACGAATTAGCGGCGATTAATCTGGAATTGGAGCGGAGCAATAACGAACTCGACGCTTTCGCCTACATCGCCTCCCACGATCTCAAAGAACCGTTACGGGGGATTCATAACTATTCGACGTTCCTGTTAGAAGATTACGGGAATATCCTCGAACGCGACGGGGTGGAGAAATTGGAAACCCTCGTCCGTCTGACCAAGCGGATGGAAGATCTGATCAATTCCCTGCTCCATTTCTCCCGTTTAGGACGGCAGGAACTGAATTTACAGACCCTAGATCTGAATCGATTACTGAATAATGTTTCCGAGGTGATCCGCATGAGTTACGGGAAAAATCACCTCGAAATCGCCGTTCCGAGACCCTTACCCGCCATCCGGGGCGATCGGATTCTGATCGAGGAGGTCTTAACTAATTTAATCGGGAACGGTTTCAAATATAATAAGAGTGGTCGTAAGCGTGTAGAAATCGGTTATCTAGACTCGGAAAAGGAAAACGAGGACTACATTACTTTTTGCATCCGCGATAACGGGATCGGCATCCGCGAGAGACACCTAGAGGCTATTTTCCGGATATTCAAACGTCTCCACGCCCCCGGCGCTTACGGGGGAGGGACTGGCGCGGGATTGACGATCGTGAAAAAAATCATCGAGCGTCACGGGGGAACCATTTGGGTAGAATCCGTTTACGGTAGCGGCAGTACGTTTTATTTCACCCTACCGAAAGGCTGAGCGTTAAAAATTTAGTGACATGGAAAGAACGAAAATTATTCTGGCGGTAGAGGATAGCGATGAAGATTTTGCCGCTTTCACCCGCGTTTTGAAGGACTTCCCTCAAAACAACATCTCCATTCGTCGGGCCAGAGACGGGGACGAAGCGTTAGACTATCTATACTATCGGGGAGAGTACGAAGATCCCGCCCGCGCCCCCCGGCCTTCCCTGATCCTGTTGGATTTAAATTTACCCGGAACCGACGGCCGGGAAGTGATCGAGGAGATCAAACGGGATCAAGAACTGAAAAAACTGCCGGTCGTTGTCCTCACCACCTCGTCGAGTCCGAAAGACGTACAAACCTGTTACAGCTACGGGGTAAACAGTTACCTGATCAAACCGATCGGTGTGGAGGAACTAAAAAGCACGATCCGCGCGTTTTTAAACTATTGGTTCGCCGCCGTCGTCCTCCCCGACGCGGATTTACAGCATTAAGGAAGTAGGGTGTAGGGGGTAAGTTTCTCGAAACTCTCGATCTTTTTCCCGAAACTATATCCTCTCTAAATTGATTTCCCACTCCCCATCACCCGACACCCGACACCCTATCTCCCCACTACGAAAATGACTTTACTCGCGAAATCTCTCGAACAACTTACCGATTGGGTACGGGAACAGGGACAACCCGCCTATCGGGGTAAGCAGTTACATCAATGGCTGTATCAAAAAGGGGCGCGTTCTCTGAACGATATTTCCGTTTTCCCGAAATCTTGGCGGGAACAGGTGGCCGAAACCCCGATCGGTCGATCGAACGTGGAATACCGGACGATCGCCCCCGATCGAACCCGAAAATACCTGCTCAAACTACACGACGGCGCGATTATCGAGACGGTGGGCATCCCCTCGGAAAAACGCCTGACGGTATGCGTTTCCTCTCAGGTCGGTTGTCCGATGGCCTGCGATTTCTGCGCCACGGGAAAAGACGGTTTCACCCGTAATTTGAAAGCGCACGAGATCGTCGATCAGGTTCTCACCGTTCAGGAGGATTTCGGCGAGAGAGTGAGTAACGTGGTGTTTATGGGCATGGGCGAACCGTTGTTAAATCTCCCGGAAGTCGTCCCCGCGATCCGTTCCCTCAATCAAGACGTGGGCATCGGTCAGCGTTTCCTCACAATATCCACGGTGGGAATCCCGAAAAAAATCCGAGAATTAGCGGAATATAACCTACAGATCACCTTCGCGGTCAGTCTCCACGCCTCCAATCAACCAGTACGGGAACAGTTAATCCCCAGCGCCGATCGCTATCCCTTGGAAACCCTTTTACAAGATTGTCGCGATTACGTGAAGATCACGGGACGACGGGTGACATTCGAGTATATCCTCCTCGCGGGAGTGAACGATCTCCCCGAACACGCGCGCGAACTCGCCCGACAGATTAAAGGCTTTCAATCCCACGTTAATCTCATTCCCTATAACCCGATTCAAGAAGCGGACTATCGACGGCCGGACGCGGGACGGATCGAAACGTTCAAACAGATTCTCGAAAAGGAAAAAGTAGCCGTTAGCGTGCGTTATTCGCGGGGATTAGAGGCCGACGCGGCCTGCGGGCAATTACGGGCGAAAAAAGAGGGAATCGCGCCCGCTATCTCACGGTAACGATTCCCCGTCTAGCCGTTTACCGTTTTACCGTCTTAACCCGATACCCGGAGCGTAGGATTCCACTACGTTCCCCGTTTTCGTGCAACTGATCAACAGGTAATCGCAGGCTTGGCAGGCCGTGCGGGTGAGTTGATGGGTGAGGAGAAAATGTCTCTCCGCGAAAGAGCCGCAATTGGGACAGCGTACCTGTTGTCTCGTCATTCTCGTAACTCCCGTTCTTTTTTTAACGTGTTTATAAAAATTGTTTCCGTCGATCCCCGTCCATTCTAGTCTAGTTTTTCCTTGATCCCCATTATGTAATCATCGATACGATCTTAGGGGGAATTTTTACGAAACTTCGCACTACACGAGACGGATAATCTTCCAGAAAAATTAATTATTTTTTTAGATTTAATTAATTCTTTAGAAAGAGTTGAAAACAAGATTCATTGATTATATAGCGATCGGGGCATTTTCGTCCGTCAGCGTTCACTTGGAGGCGCGCCATAGGCGATCGAATTCACGCGATCGCTAGGTCGATCGCCTCGATCGGGCGTGAATTTTCCGCCGGACGATCATAATTGAAAGTCATTAAGCCGAGGGCATAACGTGTATCTTTTTTCTTTATTATCTATTACCAAAGAAATAGAGGAGACCTGATACAATTGTCTGTCAGTCGTTTTTTGGGTAAAACCTTATGGGTCGCGCCAATAGAGTAGTTTTAGCGTATTCGGGTGGGGTCGATACCTCCGTCTGTATTCCCTATCTGAAAGAGGAATGGGGAGTGAAAGAAGTGATCACCCTCGCCGCGGATCTGGGGCAGGGGGATGAACTCGGCCCGATTCAGGAAAAAGCCCTACGCTGTGGGGCGATCGAATCCCTCGTCGTCGATGCTAAGGAGGAATTCGTCAAAGAATACGCGTTTCCGTCGATCCGTGCCAACGCGCTCTACGAAAATCGTTATCCTCTCTCCACCGCCCTCGCGCGTCCCCTGATCGCGAAATTACTGGTCGAGGCGGCGGAAAAATACGGCGCGGATGCCGTAGCCCACGGTTGTACGGGGAAAGGGAACGATCAGGTACGTTTCGACGTGGGGATCGCGGCGCTGAACCCGAATTTGAAAGTTCTCGCCCCCGCGCGCGAGTGGGGCATGAGTCGCGAACAGACGATCGCCTACGGGGAAAAATTCGGGGTCGAGTCGCCGGTGAAAAAATCCTCGCCCTTCAGTATCGATCGAAATCTTCTCGGACGCAGTATCGAGGCCGGTCCTCTGGAAGATCCGATGACGGAACCCCCGGAAGAGATCTATCTGATGACGAAAGCGATCGCCGATACTCCCAACGAACCGGAATACGTCGAGATCGGCTTTGAAACCGGGATTCCGGTCACTTTAAACGGTCAGGCTCTCGATCCGGTTACTTTAATCGGTCAATTAAACGAAGTGGTCGGTAAACACGGGGTCGGTCGTCTGGACATGATCGAGAATCGCGTCGTCGGCATCAAATCGCGGGAGATCTACGAGGCCCCCGCGCTGTTAGTCCTCATCGACGCGCACCGCGATCTGGAGAGTCTGACGCTAACGGGAGATGTCACCCAATACAAACGCGGCATCGAGGAAACCTACGGGCAATTGATCTATAAAGGTTTGTGGTATAGTCCGCTGAAAGAAGCGATCGACGCGTTTATTAACAAAACCCAAGAACAAGTGACCGGTCTGGTACGGGTGAAACTCTTCAAGGGTAACGCCCGGATCGTCGGTCGTCAGTCGATCAACTCGATCTACTCGCCGGATCTCGCCACCTACGGCGAGGAGGATCAATTCGATCACAAGGCCGCGGAAGGTTTCATCTACGTCTGGGGACTCCCCACGAAAGTCTGGGCGGAGAAAACCCGCGGGAAATAGTCAATAATCCCCGATTCCCCCATCGATCGCCCTTCGAGATCGGTGGGGGATTTTTTGTCGCGTTGGAACGCGGCCAGACGGGGCTATCTCTTCCGTGAGCGAGAGTCAAGGGATATTTTTTGTTAGAATCGATCGAACGCGCGATCGAAGTAGAATCCAAAAACGCTTAATTTGTCAATTAATATCATTTTTACAAAAAGTAAACTCTAGTTATTGTTTGACGGTCGATCAACAGGTTAAACGGTTATGTTAAAAAAATTAACTCTCAAAAACTGGAAAAGCTTTCAAGAAGCAGAACTCCCCATTGAATTCCTGACGATTTTAATCGGAACAAACGCTAGTGGAAAATCGAACGCGTTAGACGCTCTTGATTTTTTACAGCGTACCGCTCAAGGAAAAGATTTAGAATCGGCATTAGCTGGCGATCGTCAAACGGCTGGAATTCGAGGTGGTGTTGAATGGGTTTCTCTACAACCTTACGATCAATTTGCGCTGGAAGTTGTCGTGGGAACGGAAGACCCTTCTGTTGATTATTATTACTATATAGAGATTGAAAAAAGCCCGCAACTTCAAATTATTGAAGAATCACTAACAAAAATCACACCAAAAATCACACCCCCCCTAGATATATTTTTAACAAATCCCGTTTCTTGGAATAAACCTAGCATCCCAGTAATACTACATAATAGGGACGAGGAAAAACCTATAGAGATGCTCCGCTCGGTTTCCATTCTAAGCCAATTACAAAGATTACCGATCGATAACGGAGAAATTGTTAATGGAACTGCCAGAGTTTGCATCGCCCTTCGTGAAATCTTTATTTTAGATCCGATTCCCTCGAATATGCGAAACTACTCGCGATTAACCGAATCGCTTTATAGCGATGCGTCGAATATAGCGGGAGTCTTAGCGGCCTTGAAGAAAGATAAAAAAGAAGAAATCGAGAATCTTATTTCTAGCTATCTCACTCAGTTACCGGAGAGCGAGGTTAGTGGAGTATGGGCGGAAACCGTCGGTAAATTCAATTCGGATGCCATGCTATATTGCAATGAAAAATGGTCGAAAAACGATTTTCCAACGACGATCGATGCCAGAGCGATGTCTGACGGAACTTTACGATTTTTGGCTATATTAACCGCTTTGCTTACCCGTCCAGAAGGTAGTCAGATCGTGATTGAAGAAGTGGATAACGGTTTACATCCTTCTAGAGCTAGTCTGTTATTAAAAATGCTGATAGAAATTAGCGAACAACGTCAAATAGATGTTCTCGTTACCACTCATAATCCCGCTTTACTCGATGAACTGGATTTAGAACTCGTTCCTTCCGTGATTGTCGCTCATCGAGATCCGGAGACCGGATATAGTCAACTAATACGACTTGAAGATTTAAATAATTTACCGAAATTAATGGCCTCGGGTTCCTTGGGAAAAATTACTTCTAGAGGATTGCTGGAACAGAGTTTAAGCCAGACGAACCGAGGGAAAGAGGGATGAAAAAAGTATTAATCTTTGATACTTCAATCCTCTGCGTTTGGCTTCAAGTACCGGGGAAAGAAACTTGTGGTTCCGATGAGAATCGATGGGATTATCAAAAGGTTAAAGAAGTTATCGATCAAGAGGAAAAATCGGGTACAACCTTTATTCTTCCTTTAGCCGCTATCATCGAGACGGGAAATCATATCGCTCAAGCGTCTTCACAACGGTATGAAAAAGCTCTAAAATTAGCGGAATTGATGAAACTGGCCGCGGAGCAAACAACTCCTTGGGCGGCTTTCACGGAACAAGCGGAATTCTGGCAGGAAGATGGGCTGAAAAGGCTGGCGGAAGAATGGCCTAAATTAGCGAGTCAAGGGATAGCGATAGGAGACGCGACGATCAAAGATATCGCCGAATATTACCATCGTTTAGGAAATGAGGTAGAAATTTTAACGGGCGATCGAGGCTTAAAATCCTATCAACCGATCGTATCGGCCACTCGCCAGACAGGACGGAGTAGGCGACAGAAAAGGAATTAGAAAGCGCGAAATTTTAGCCGTTAACGCGTTCTTATCCCAAGGCCGACCAGACTTCTAACTTACTGACCACGCGACGGATCACCTCGTCGGTAAACTCGATCGAACTCATTTGACCGCCTAAATCCGGCGTTTTCTTGCCTTCGTGAATCGTTTCAAAAACACTCTCGTAAATCGCCCGCGAGGCCTGTCGCGCTTCCGGGGTGTCGATATAGCCCAATAACGCCGCACCCGCCAAGATCATGGCCATCGGATTGGCGATATTTTTGCCCTGTAGCGCGGGGGCCGTCCCGTGGGGGGCTTCCGCCATCACCGTTTTCACCTCGGACGTATTCTCGTCGAATCCCAGTACCAGACTTTCCGAACCCGCGATACTGCCGTAGAGTTGCAGGACGAAATCGGAGAGGAGATCCCCGTCACGGTTGAGGGCGGGAATTACCAGAGATTCGCCGTTAGTTTGCAAAAGTAGGGCGAAAGTCGCGTCGATTAGTAGCGGTTGATAACGCACCTCCGGGTGTCGTCGCGCGGCCGCGTCCAGTTCCTTTTTAAACATTCCCTCGTAGGTGGCGCTGACGGTGAATTTCGGGCCGCCGAATACCCGCGCGCCCGTTTTTTTCGCGTATTGAAAGGTGAACTCGGACACGGCGCGACTGATAGACCGGGAGATTCGCGAGGTACGGTAGGCGATCTCGTCCCCGGTTTCGGTCATTTCCCGCCATTCTTTCGCCCCGTAAGCGTCATCGACGGCCATACGGACGATCGCTATGGGCGCGTGAACTCCCCCGATCGGGCGAATATTGGGAATCCTACGCCCGATTCTCAGAATTACCTGAGAATTCATCGCTGTCCGTAAAATAGCGTTCGGACTGCCCACATCTCCGGCGGTTTCCGGGGTAATCGTGGCCGCTTTTAAGGCCAGTCCGGTTTTTAGGGTAGCGTTGGCCGCGTCGTGAACGATCTGATTGTTCGTCCGGCGCCGGTTTTCTAAACCGAGATCGAAATGCGCGAAATTGAGGGGCTGACGGATGACGGAGGGATCGAGTACCCGGAGGGATTCTAATAATAATTCCTCTCCCGTTTGATCTCCGTGCATGATCGCGATCGTCGGGATAGTTTCAGTCATATTTTTAGGAGTCGGGGGGCGAAGAAGGCAGGAGGCAGAAGGCAGGAGGTGAATCGCTATGTAGTAGGCGCGAGAATTCAGCGCGAATTTCTAAAAATCCAAAATTGATGTAGCGTTTCTTAATTCCATCCTACGCGGGAATCGCGCCCCGAATCCTTAAACTAGGTTGAAGATTGACGATTCAAAACGCGGAATATAGGGCGGAATAATCGGCTTCCGACCAACCCTGTTCGATCGCTTTCCGCAGGATCTCCCGGACTCCTTCAAGGGGAAACAGGGTGATATTCTCTTTGCCGGCTTCTTCGAGAAAAAGATTTACGTCTTTTAGTAGATGTTTGGTGGGGAAATTGGGGTTCTCGTAGTTGCGATCGAGCATTCGCGCCAGTTTTTTATCGAAGGTGGGCGCGTATAAAGCGCTCTGACGCAGGATCGCCATGAATTTCTCGATATCCACGTCCTGACGCTCTAAAAAGGCTAAACTCATCGCGAAAGCGCCGGTTAACGAGGCGATTAATTGATTGAGCGCTAATTTCACCGCCGAAGCCGTTCCCACTTCCCCGATCCACATCGGCTCGCTTCCGAAATGATTTAACAGACCCGACCATTTTTGAAACTGTGTCTCGGTGGAACCCACCATCACCAATAGTTTCCCCGTTTTCGCCTCGGGAATACTGCCTAAAACGGGCGCTTCTAGATATTCTCCCCCTTTCGCCGTCACCCGATCGAGAATCGCTTTACTTTCCGACGGCCCGATCGTTCCCATCTGGATTATCGTTCGATCGCTCAAAGAAGAATTCTCCGCGTTTAACCCGAGAACATCCTCGATCGCCGCCGCGTTGGTGAGCATCAGGACGAGGCAAGTAGAGGATTCGATCGCCTCGCGGGGATCGCCGGTAATTTCCGCCCCGATCTCCCGTAACGCGTTTAATTTCGCCGCGGTACGATTGTAGGCGATCGTCGGAACCCCCGCGGTCACTAATCGCTCGACCATCGGCGCGCCCATCAATCCCGTTCCCAAAAAGCCAACTTTCATCGAATTCTCCCCGTTTACCCTTCCATTTCCCGTATAAATCCGTAAGGCGGGTTAGCACCGCGTAACCCACCAAAAATACCGTAGAAGCGTAACCCACCGAAAAAACAATCCCCGTGACGGCAAAATTCACGGAGATTAGGTGCGGATCACTTTTTCATCCGGGTTTACCAGATGGGCTAGTTTCTGTTTGATCTGGGTATCGTACACTTCCCACTTGAGTTTGGCGTATTCGGAATTATTGTTGAAGCCGCCGAGGAAACCGATCGGGATCTCGAAACCGCCGGCCATGTAGCGACCGCCGCCGAAAAACCGTCCCTGTCCGTCCTGTCCGAAAGCCTCCTTGAGAAATTCATCGGGATCGAGGGTGAGTTTACTGGTGCGTAGGGAACCGATCACTAATTCGATCTCGTCGTCCTCGTCGTGAACGATCCCGTAGACGAGCGCGGTATGTACGTTTTCCTCGGTCACGAGAAAATCCGCCGCCTGGGGGATGGCATCGCGATCGTCGTAGCGGAGATAACCCACCCCGGCGATCGAGTAGTTATTCTGGAGTGTCCGATTTTTCAGGGCGCGCTCGATCACGTCCATAACCCGACGCGAGCGGGCCGATTGCAGGACCGCGTTCAGTAATTGCGCGTCGTAGAAACGACTGAGATAACCCGCCGCGATAAATTCTCCCTCCTGAGCCTGCATTAGTTGATTGGTGTCCGATCGCAGGCCGTGCATCAGGGCCGTGGCGCATTTAACGTGACTTGGCTCGCTGTTATTAAAGGGAATCAGACCTTTTTGGAAGTATTGGGTTAAAATCGTCGCCGTAGCCCGTATTTGCGGCCGTATATCGATAAATTCCGCGTCGATCTCCCCTTGCCTCGCGTGGTGATCGATAACGACGACGATCGGGATTTTCGCCTGTTTGATCAGCGGGAGTAACTGACAGTTGGTTCCCTGACTATCGACGAGAACGCATCCCTGATAGACCGAGAGATCGCGATCTTTGAGGGTTTGCACCCCCCAGCGTTTCGCGGGTAAGCCGGTGAGCTTGACGAGGGCGACATTTTCCTGGTGGGAGAGGGTTCCCGCGTAGACGATATCGCAGTGAATATCGAAGTGTTCGGCGATCAGTTGGTAGGCCCAGGCACTAGAGAGCGCGTCCGGATCGGGAAAATCCTGCATGACGACGATCTGATGCTCGCCACGATGGTGGTCTAACGTGCGGCGGAGTCGATCGACCAGCGAGGAGAGAAGCGCGTCGCCGGTTAACGTCGCGGGGGGTAGGGGACAGACCTCGGGGGTGAATTCGCTCGGCAGTAACTCGGTTTCGATAGGCTGGGCGGGAAGGGTAGTTAGTAGTTCAGCCGTCATTTTAAGGCGATTTCTGGTAGGTACTACGGTTATAAAGCTTTTAGTTAACCAATTCTAGACCATTTTCTCGGGGGAAAGGTTCAACTAAAAGATTAAGTTTTTCGGGGCCTGGATTATCTAGAGACGGAGTGGACGGGGTGATGTCTCGGTATACCCCGGCCGTCCGTCCTCGGTTTTCTCGCGTTCTTCCCTCACACTTTCACGACCCCCCACGATCGATTGTAAAGGATTTTTACGGGGTCGATCGAACCTCATTTTTTCGTGATAATCGGGTTCGGAGGGAGCGGGGAGTAGATTTATGGCAAAATTCGGTTTTCTCGGTGGATCGCGCTTCGCTAATCCCCCCTACGGTCTCGGCAAAATTCGGTTTTCTCGGTGGATCGCGCTTCGCTAATCCCCCCTACGGTCTCTGTTTCCGATCGTTCTCGATACCCGATCGAGCGAGGGTTTTCGAGAATCCATATCCCTGCCGAACTCGCGGCGCGGGGCGATCGGGGCGCTCGTCCCCGAATGGCTCGCTAAACGGTGTGTCCGAGGCGTAACGGTCAAGCGATCGTTCCCGTGAGCGGCGAACTGGCGCTCGCGTAGGTTTTCAGCGGCATCCGTCCCGCCCGGTAGGCCAAGCGTCCGGCCTCGGCCGCCATCGCCATCGCCCGGGCCATTTTCACCGGATCTTGCGCGAGGGCGATCGCGCTGTTAATCAGTAACGCGTCCGCGCCCATTTCCATCGCCCGCGCCGCTTCCGAGGGCGTACCGATGCCCGCGTCCACCACCACGGGAATTTTCGCCGATTCGATAATAATCGCGATATTCGCCTCGTTTTTAATGCCCTGTCCCGAACCGATCGGCGATCCGAGCGGCATCACCGTCGCGCACCCGATCTCTTCTAATCGTTTCGCCAGTAGGGGGTCGGCGTTGATGTAGGGAAGTACCGCGAACCCCTCTTTAACTAACTGTTCGGCCGCCTGTAGGGTCCCGATCGGATCGGGTAGGAGATATTTCGCGTCGGGAATCACTTCCAGCTTGATGAAATTATTGTCTTCCTGTCCTAACAATTTGGCCATTTCCCGGCCCAGACGCGCCACCCGGATCGCTTCCTCCGCGGTCTGACAGCCGGCGGTATTGGGGAGCATCCAGATCTTCGACCAATCGATCGCCTCCGCCAATCCCTCGTGACCGGGCGCGTTGGTCTGTACCCGGCGCACCGCCACGGTCACGATCTCGCAGGCGCTCGCCTCGATACTATCGCGGGTGGTCTGTAGATCGGGATATTTGCCCGTACCGGTCATCAACCGCGAGGAAAAGGTTTTCCCGGCGATCGTTAACGGGTCTCGCTCGATCGGCGCGGCAATAGGAGCGGACGGGGCGTTAGAGACGGTTACAGACATGGGGACGGCGGCTAAAGGTTTTCGGTAGAAGCGATCGGGGCGAAAATGCTCTAGGAGCGGATCGACCCTAGAAGATAGTATCAGATCGGCGATCCCGGAGGCTGTCGCGGGCGCGAGTAAAATTCCGTTACGATAGTGACCGATCGCCAGCACGAGATTCTCGGGGGAAGCGATACCCAACAGGGGCGATTCATCCGGGGTTCCCGGCCGGAATCCCCACCAGATCTCCTCGATCTCCCAGTCCGCGAGCGCGGGATAGAGGCGCGTGGCCCGATCGAGCAGGGTTTGCAGTCCCCGCGGCGTGTTTCCCGTCTGCCAACCGACATTTTCCGAGGTCGCGCCGATAATTAACCGTCCCTCTTGCCGCGGCACGAGATAGGTCTGCGGCCCGAAAATCACTCTCTGTAAGGGACTCACCCCGGCCGGCATTCTCACCGCCGCCATCTGACCTTTCACCGGATACACCGGGAGGGGTAACAATTGACTCGCCCAAGATCCCGCCGCGAGAACGTAGATTCCCGCCTCGATCTCTCCCCGCGAGGTCAGAAGGCTCTTGATTTTTCCCTGTTTTTGTTGGATCTCGCGAACCTCGATCCCCTCTTCTATTTTCACGCCCAATTTTTCGGCGGTTTTTTGCAGGGCGAGGAATAATTTCCGGTTGTCCACCTGACCGTCTTCGGGATACCACCACGCGCCGATCACCTCGTCGCCTAAGCCGGGTTGATAGTGGGGGAGGATCGATCGATCTAACCAGACGCGATCGCTATCCCCGATCGGGTCGGGCGCTTCATAGACGGGCGCGAGAATTCCACCCGGACGGTAGCCGGTCTCCAATCCGCTCACGTCTTCGAGTTTGCGTATCCATTCCGGGTACAGCCAGCGTGACTTTAAACAGAGGTCGAGTAGGGGGCCGGGCGGGATTCCCTCGGCGCGGGGGGCTAACATTCCGGCGGCCGCGCGCGTTGCGGCCTGACGGTTATTGCGGCTCAGTACGGTCACGCTCGCGCCCCGTAGCCGGAGATCGACGGCGATCGAGAGTCCGATAATCCCGCCGCCGATAATGAGAATTTCGCCGGTCGAATCCATGATTTTCTATTCTCGTCTATCTGTTAGCATTTTAACTCTCTAGCCGTCCGCCTAGAGATTTTGTACGGGAGGCGGTCGGTAGGAGACCGGAGGACGGAGGCGGGGGACGGGAGGAAAATACCGCATAATATCTTGAAAAATCACGGTTTAAAAACATATTTCGGTTCTTTCGGGATGTGAGGGGGGTAAGGTGGGGTACGTTTCGCGCTCCCCACCCTACGGTCTCTCCACTTTCTCGATCGAATGGAGTAAGGTATAGTCAATGACCGGTAAAGTTGTTATTTAATTCTGGAGAGAGATGCGCGCTTTTGTGACGGGAGGAACGGGATTTATCGGGGCGAATCTAGTACGATTATTGCTCGATCGAGGCTACGAGGTAAGGGCGTTAGTTCGTCCCGAAAGCGATTTACAAAATTTACGGGGATTAGAGATAGAATTAATCGAGGGACATTTGAACGATCCAGAGATCGATCTCTCCCTACGAGATTGCCCGGTTTTATTTCACGTTGCCGCCCATTATTCCCTCTGGCAAAAAGATCGGGAAAAACTCTACGAATCGAACGTTCTCGGGACTCGGAATCTTCTCGCGGCCGCGCGGAAAGCGGGAGTGGAACGGGTGGTGTATACCAGTTCCGTCGCGGCGATCGGCGTGGGAAAAGACGGGCGAAGTGTCGATGAAACCCATCAAAGTCCGGTAGAAAAATTAATCGGACATTATAAAAAATCGAAATATTACGCGGAACAAGAGGCGAAGGAAGCGATTCGATCGGGACAGGATATCGTCATCGTCAATCCTAGCACCCCGATCGGGCCTTTCGATAGCAAACCCACCCCGACGGGCGATATTATCCTCCGTTTCCTCCGTCGTCAGATGCCCGCTTACGTGAACACGGGATTGAATGTTATCGACGTTCGCGACGTGGCGATCGGACATTTATTAGCCCTAGAAAAAGGCAGAACGGGGGAACGATATATTCTAGGAAATCAAAATATGTCGTTAAAAGAATTACTAGAAGAATTGAGTGAGATCACGGGAATTCCCGCGCCGAAAATGTCGATTCCTGTCTGGATTCCCCAGATCGTCGCGTGGGTCGATGAAAAAATTCTCGCTCCTCTCGGAAAAACTCCCTCGGTCCCTCTCGACGGGGTGAGAATGTCGAAACAAAAAATGTATTACGATCCGTCGAAAGCGTTTCGGGAATTGGGTTTACCCCGATCGCCGATCTCGATCGCCTTACAAGACGCGGTAGATTGGTTCGATCGAGATTTACAACGTTAATAGTAGATAGATGTGAATAACTTTCGCCAGAGATCTATTAGGGAGAAGATGGTTTTTCCCGTTACTTTCCCGGAGATAGAAAACCCTTTCCGGAAACCTAGCGCCCGCGAACGGCTTCTATACGGGTAACAAGATCGAATGATAGGATCGAGAACGGTTCTCTAGTCCCCGCGGATAAACGATATGTCCAGCTTACTTCGAGACTTTTGGTACGTGGCCACCCCCTCGCACAAACTGAAACCCGGCCAACTGATCGGTAAGAAAATGCTCGGTGAACCGATTTTAGTCGGTAGACGCGCCGACGGGGAAGTGTTCGCCCTGCGGGATATCTGTCCCCACCGGGGAATCCCCCTCCATCACGGATGGATTGAAGGGGACGGGGTTTGCTGTTGCTATCACGGTTGGAAATTTAACACCGGTGACGGGAAATGTTCCGAAATCCCTTCTCTCACCGAACACGATACCCTCGATATCGGGAGAATCGGCGTGAGAAGCTATCCCTGTCGCGAGATTCAGGGACATATCTGGGTTTTTATCCCCTCCGAGACCAAAGGCGAGATTAATCCCGAGAATTTACCGCCCGTCCCGACGATTCCCGATTTCGGCAAAATGACCCCGAAAATCGCGGAAACCCTCGTTTTTAACTGTCATATCGACCACGCGGTTATCGGATTGATGGACCCCGCGCACGGCCCCTACGTGCATACTTCTTGGTGGTGGCGTAGCGGCCCGCGAAAATTCCGGGTGAAGGAAAAAACCTATGAACCCGTCCCGATGGGTTTCCGACTCGCGCCCTACGAGATGCCGGTCAGCGCGAAACCCTATAAACTGTTGGGAAATCAGGTTTCGATCGAGATCGTCTTCCAACTGCCCTCGGTGCGTACAGAAATACTACGGGGCGATCGACATCAAGCCTGCGCCTTTACCGCCATCACCCCGATCGACGAAAATCAATGCGAGGTTCATCAGAGTCTCTACTATACGATCCCGTGGCTCGCTCCTGTAACCCCACTCTTACGTTATCTCTCGATCCGTTTCCTCGATCAAGATCGCGACGTGGTGATCAAACAACAGGAGGGATTGAGTTACGATCCCGCGTTAATGTTGATCGATGATGCCGATACCCAGGCGAAATGGTATTTCCGATTGAAACAGGAATACGAGAGATCCCGCGCCGAAAATCGCGAGTTCGTCAATCCCGTCCAGACACGCGTGTTACGCTGGCGGAGTTGAAATTATAAAATAACTGTTATCGGTTATAGTTACCGCGGATCGATCGGGTCAACGCCGGCGATCGACGCTATCCTAGGAGAAACGGAAAGTAATCCCTCGCGATGTTCGATAATATTTGTAAATTTATCGCCGAAAACTTCTCCGAAGATCTAGCGACTTGGTTATTGGGTTCTCCCGTTTCTTTAACCGTCCTCGACCCGACGGAATTACAAGTAGAACCGATTCGCGCCGATTCTCTGATTTTCTTGCAATCCGAACAATTAGTTTTACATACCGAGTTTCAAACCGACCCCGACCCCGATATACCCTTCCGTATGCTCGATTATCGCGTCCGGGTCTACCGTCGTCATCCCCGAAAGCGAATGCGTCAGGTAGTCATTTATTTACGACGGAATAATTCCCCGCTAGTGCGAGAGAATAGTTTTCGACTGGAAGATACTTTCCATTCTTTTCAAGTCATCCGTCTTTGGGAACAAAATACGCCGCAATTTTTCGAGAATCCGGGCTTATTACCCTTCGCCGTACTCAGCGATACCGACGATCCGGAACAGGTTTTAAGTCAGGTCTCCCGTTCTAGAAAATCTACCGGAACAACGGGCGCGAAGCAATCTCGCCGCCGCCACCAGTATTCTCGCCGGGTTAGTATTGAATCGGGAGTCGATCGAAAAAATTCTTCGGAGTGACATTATGAGAGAATCCGTGATCTATCAAGATATTTTGGAGGAAGGCAGAGAGGAGGGCAGAGAGGAAGGCAGAGAGGAGGGTAAAGAAGAGAAAGCCCGACAAATCGCCCTGAAAATGCTATCCGCCGGTTTTTCGATTCAGGAGGTCGCCCGATTAACCGATTTATCCCCCGTAACTATCGAGGAATTACAATCGGGAGACGGGAGCGACAATAATTAAAGTTTTTAGCGGTAAAGGGCGGGGAGTTAGGAAAATTAGCGCTCTCTAGCTTGGTGGACGCGAACGGGTCGATCTCGGCTTGTCTAGGGTTCGATCGACGGGGTAAAATAAACGATCGAACCGCGAAACCCTTTTAATATCCCCTTTTCCCCATGACTTCCCTCGCGCCGCACAAGAAAGCTAGAGCCTTGAAACCGAATAGCCGTCGTCCCGCGAAAGAATTGTGTAGCGAGTGCGGGTTATGCGATACCTATTATGTTCATTATGTCAAGGAAGCTTGCGCGTTCCTAAACCAGCAGATCGCCGAATTAGAGGAAGAAGCGCACGGGAGAAGTCGAGATCTCGATAACGCGGACGATATTTACTTCGGAGTCCATCGATCGATGATGGCCGCGAAGAAAAAACAACCGATCGAGGGAGCGCAGTGGACCGGTATCGTTAGTTCGATCGCCTGCGAGATGCTCACCCGCGGCATGGTAGAGGGCGTTGTCTGTGTCAGTAATAGTTCGGAAGACCGTTTTCAACCCCGGCCGATTCTGGCGCGGACTACCGAGGAAATTCTGAGCGCTAGGGTGAATAAACCGACGCTCTCGCCCAATCTGTCGGTTTTAGAGGAGATCGAAAAATCGGGAATGAAACGGCTCTTGGTAATCGGGGTCGGCTGTCAGATCCAGGCTCTGCGATCGGTGGAAAAACAGTTAGGCTTAGAAAAACTCTACGTCTTGGGGACTCCCTGCGTCGATAACGTCACCCGCGAGGGATTGGATAAATTCCTGAAAACCACGAGTAAATCCCCGGATACGGTGGTTCATTACGAATTCATGCAGGATTTCCGCGTTCATTTCAAACACGAGGACGGATCGATCGAACTGGTTCCCTTCTTCGGTTTGAAAACGAACCAGTTAAAAGACGTGTTCGCGCCTTCCTGTATGACCTGTTTCGATTATGTCAACTCGCTCGCCGATCTGGTGGTAGGCTATATGGGCGCGCCTTTCGGCTGGCAGTGGATTGTCGTCCGCAACGAGACGGGAGAGGAGATGTTAGAGGTGGTGCGCGAGCAATTGCACACACAACCGGTGATGTCTAGCGGGGACAGAAAGCAAGCCGTACAAAATAGTATTCCCGCTTACGATAAAGGTGTCACCCTTCCCATGTGGGCCGCGAAAATGATGGGCGTGGTAATCGAGAAAATCGGCCCGAAGGGGTTAGAATACGCGCGTTTCTCGATCGATTCCCACTTTACCCGTAACTATCTCTACCTCAAACGCAACTATCCGGAAAAACTGAACGCGCAAGTTCCCGACTACGCGAAGAAAATCGTCGATCAGTATAAGTTACCGGAATAAAAGCCGGGAAAAAAATGAAGCTGAACGATATACACGGAATTTTTGCCCGCGATCCGCGAGATCCGGAGTATGCCGCTCTCTATCTCGACGACGCTCTCCGCGACGGTTCTCCGGAAGAATTTCTCCTCGCGCTGAAAAATATTCTCCGGGTTACGCGAGAAACCGATCTAGGGGAAGAAAATCTCGATCGAGAACTTTCGGAGTCTAGAAATCCTGATTTTTCGATCGTTTATCGGATAATTTCCGCTCTCGGATTCCAAATCTCGATCGCTCCCCCCGTATCTACCTCGCGAGTCTTCGCTAATCTACTTCGGGGGGAAATCGGCCGACCTCCCGTGTCGCTCGCTCGATCCGGACTGTGCCAAAAAAAAAACCGTCCGATCGGATGATCCGAAAGAGTGACCCCCGGCCTATTATAGAAACAGTTCAGGAATTGAACTAAGAAAAAGTGTGGTGTGAGGAAAAATTTGAAAAGCCTTTGGGGTCGAAACACGGACAGACTCCCAAGGGCTTTTCAATTTTAAGGATTGTTTACCATCGAATTCCAGGCGATCGGGCCGGCAACCGCACCGAGGATCGAGATGGCGATCGATCGCCAGTTTTTCAACTCGCCGATTTTCTCCGCGAGGTCGGGAATTTTATCGATCGACTTACTCCGCTCGTTAAAACCGTCGATTTTCGCCTCTAGAGTTTTTATCTCGCCTTTAAGCTCTACCTTATTAACCTCTACCGATTTAACGATTTCCGCTTGACCGACCTCTAACGCTTTTTGACCTTCCTGTAACGCTTTCACGTCTTGCTTGAGTTCTCCGATACTGTTCTCGATCGAGCTAAATCGGGAGATAATTAAATCTTCCAGCCTTTTGAGGTCATTTTCAGTAACGGCTGTCATTTGTTAGACTCCTAGTATTAGGTTTGATTTTTCTTCCCCCACCGATGTCCGTCGCGTGGGGGAATATCTTGATTATGGAGTCGATCACATTAATTCACCGCTTTCCTGTAGGGAATGGAGACGTTGATAGATTCCGGGACGGGTTAATAATTCCTCGTGATTACCCACCTCGACAACGCGACCGTTATCGAGAACGACGATTTTATCGGCCTCGCGAACGGTACTGAGACGGTGCGCGATGATAATGGTGGTACGGGTTCCGAGGATCGATCGCATCGCGAGTTGAATCGCTCTCTCCGACTCGTAATCGAGGCTAGAAGTGGCTTCATCGAACACCAACACATCGGGATCGGCGATCAACGCGCGCGCGATTCCTAAACGTTGCCGTTGTCCTCCCGAGAGACGGACACCCCTTTCCCCGACGATCGTCGCGTAACCGCGGGGTAATTCGTGGATAAACTCCTCGACACGGGCGATCTCGCAAGCTTCCCGCACTGTATCGAAGGAAACCGACGGATTTCCATAAGTTAGATTTTCCAAAACCGTCCCGTTAAAAACATCCACTTCCTGATGGACGATCGCCAAACGTTTCCGATACCAAGTAACATCCAGGGTACGGATATCCTCCCCGTCGATGAGAATTTTTCCCTCCGTCGGATCGAAATAACGGAAGAGTAATTTAACGAGCGTGGATTTTCCCGATCCCGATCGACCGACCAGGGCCACCGTCTGATAAGGTTCGATCAATAGGTTAATCTCCTGGAGAATTCTTCGATCCGCGTCATAGCCGAAACTCAAACGCGAGAATTCTACTTTCCCGGTAAAACGGTAGGGATTGCTTCGCGGGTGATCGACGAGAAGACTTCCCGCGTCCGTCCCGCTCGGTTGCTTCATGAACTCGTGGAGACGGATCATCGACGCGTACCGACGCGCGCAAATTTCCGCGGTTTGGGAGAGCGGTTCGAGTTCCGCGTAGGCCATACTGACGAGAGTATAGGTGGTGATGAAGTAGCCGATCGAGATCTCTCCCCGCACCGTCGCGAGCAGTGTTATCGCGAAAATCCCGAATAAACAGCCCTGAACGACGGTTTTCTGCCACGCGATCAAATCCACGTATCCCTTATGGATGCGATAGATCACGTAGTTTAATTCGCGGTTTAAACGCTCTTCCTGGCGATCGAATTCCTGTCCCTCGGTCGCGAAAGCTTTCACCGTCTTGATATTGGTGATAATCTCCGAAGTACGACTGTGGGTATTCTCCATGTGTTTGTCGAGAATTCTTTCTTTCCCCATCAAACGCCGGAGTTTCCGTAAACTGAAATAGAGAATTAACACGAAAGAAAGCAGGAAAGCTAAGGCGATTCGCCACTCGATAAACACGAGAATCACGAAAATCCCGAACACCCGGAATAACTTCGGGATCAAGATTCCCGATACTTCCGGATACGTCCAAGTATGCCCTTCAATCCCTTTCGCGATGCGGTTGGCGATACGTCCGGGGTTATTCTCGTCGTAGAAAGATAGGGGTAACGTGAGAATTTTAGCGACGATATTCCGTAAGTGATCCCGACGCGTGCGAAGGGCGATATCCCAGTGAAACCAAGCACCGATCCACGGTTGAACCGGCGCTTTGATCACCGTTGCCAGACAGATTAAACCCAACAATACGCCCAAACTAACCCATTTTTCCGGGAACGAGGGAGCGATCGCCATCGTTCGATCGACCAATAACCGAGCGAACCCGTCTAACGGCTGATTCGAGAGAAGGTTCAGAATCTGCCCGACCGCGTAGGGAACCATTAGATCGAGAAGTTCAAATACACTCGAAGCCCCAACACTCAAAAAGACGGCTTTTCGATAATTGCGGTAATATCCGAGTACATCCCGTAAAGAAGCCATGATCGCCCTATCATTGTTCAACAGTCAACGGAGGCAGAAGGCAGGAGGCAGGGGGAAACGGTCGCGTATTGACCTTTCCCAACTTCTTAACCTCGCGGCTTTCCACAATACAACCGTCTTCACGAATCTCGATTATACTACAATACTACAAAAGCTGGCGGACTTAAAAAATCGATTCCCAGAACCCTTATTAAATCTAAATTTCAAAACCAGAATATCGATCGAGCAAAAACCCGTATTACAAATCCCTCACCTCCCTCACCCCTCCTACCTCCCCCATCTCCCGACTCTCCCCATCCCCTGATAGGATGATTTGAGTGTAAAAAACGGGCCAGATCCATGACGAACCTAGAGATTCCGGATAACAGAACCCTCGATCGCATTCTAGACGTGACGCGCGCGGTCGGTCGCGGCGCGGCGAAAATCCTGCGATCGTACTACCGGGGGGAAAAGAATCTAACGGTGAACGAGGATAAAAAAGATGGCCCCGTGACCGCGGCGGATATCGCGGCGAATCACTATATTCTCGAAAAATTACAGGCCACCTTCGGCGAGGAAAAATTCGGCTATCTCAGCGAGGAAACCCATCAGGGCAGTGAACCGATCGCCGGCGATCTCGTCTGGATTATCGACCCCCTCGACGGAACGCGGGATTTTATCGAGAAAACGGGCGAATACGCGCTCCATATCGCCCTCTGTTATCAAGGAAGACCGATTATCGCCGTCGTCGCCGTTCCCGAAGCGGAAAAACTCTATTTCGCCGCGAAAGGACAGGGAACCCACGTCGAGGCCGCCGATGGAACCGTCACCCCGTTACAAGTTTCCCATCGGGAACGAATCGAAGATCTCTATCTCGTCGCCAGTCGAACCCATCGCGATCGCCGTTTCGACGCGTTATTAGCCCGTTTACCGTTTAAAGGACAGAATTACGTCGGTAGCGTCGGCTGTAAGATTTCCACCATCCTCGAACATCGATCCGATGTCTATATCTCCCTCTCCGGGAAATCCGCCGCGAAAGACTGGGATTTCGCCGCGCCGGAGTTGATTCTCACCGAAGCCGGCGGAAAATTCACCTATTTCGACGGGACTCCGGTTCGCTACAATCGCGGCGATGTCTGTCAGTGGGGTGGCATCATGGCGAGTAACGGTCACTGTCACGACGAATTATGTCGGATGGCGACGGAGATTTTGGAAGAGATCGATAGTAAAAGTTAAAAATTATGCTAAACGTATCTATTCTGCCCGTATCTGACGAAAATGGAGAGAAATCCTATCGCGCGATCGCCACCGGATAAATTCTCTACGGGCAAAACCGCGGGACAGGCACTCGACGCGTTAACCGCCCGGTTAGGAGAAACCGAATTCAGCGCCTTATTAGTTATCCGAAACTTTCAACCCGACTCGTTTTTTACAGCCGAACAACAGGAACGATTGTCAGAGTTGATGAGTTTGTGGCGATCGGCCAGAGATCGCGGACAAACTGTATCGCCCGAACAGCAAGCGGAACTAGATAAATTAGACTTCCTGCAAAAGTAAGGATCGAAAGTTAAATTCAACTAGAAACTTACGATTTCAAAAAAAAAGAGCGGAAAGTTCACGTCTTATACTTTTATACTCTCTTTAGTCCTCCTTTCTCCTCCTGACTCCTGACTCCTGACTCCTGGCTCCCGTCCCAACCAGAAATTTTTGATTTTTGCAGGAGGTCTATTAGTCGAGACGGAATTAAAAGCGGCCACGGCTAGAACGGAAAGGTTTATTTGAAAACCCCCGCTATCTCTAACGGGGGTTGACAGAATTAACTAAATGTATCTAGAACTTCGCGCCGCATTCCGGGCAGAACTTGTGAGTCGCCGGACTACTCGCGCCGCAACTGGGACAAGTAATCGATTGACACTCTCCCGAAAGATTCGCCGGTTTCGGTAAGCCGAGCATTCTCGCGTTACTCTGACCGGGCGCGACCATCGGGTAACAGTTCTCGTCGCGGCTAACGATCGCGTTCACCAACACCGGGCCGTCGTGGGCTAACATCTCGGCGATTTTCCCCGGCAGTTCCTCGCGGGTGCGGATGGTAATTCCCTTGATCCCGTAAGCCTGTGCCAGCAGTTCAAAATCCGGCGCGCCCGTTTCCATGTTGGAATTAGAATACCGCTCGCCGTAGAACGCTTCCTGCCACTGACGAACCATTCCCTGCCAACCGTTATTGACAATAATCGTCTTGGCATTAATCCCGAACTGCGTCAGCGTTCCCAACTCCTGTAAATTCATCTGGAAACTCGCGTCGCCACTGATACAGATAACCTCCTCGTTGGGAACCGCCACCTTCGCGCCCATCGCGGCCGGTAAACCGAAGCCCATCGTTCCCAGACCCGCGCTCGAAATCCAGCGACGCGGCCCGTTTTTGAGGAATTGCGCCGCCCACATCTGATGTTGACCCACATCGGTCGTGTAGTAAGCGTGGGGGGCTTGACGGCCCACCTCGACGATTACTTCCTGGGGCGAAAGTTTGCCCTCCGGACGGGGAACCTCTAACGGGTAATCGTGGCGCCAGCGATCGATCCGTTCCAACCAGGCCCGAGTTCTCTTGGCATCGGTCGGGTAATCCAACTCCCGCGCCTTGTGCAGTAACTGTTCGAGAACCTGACGCACATCGCCGACGATCGGTACATCCGGGGCGCGGTTTTTGCCCACTTCCGCCGGGTCGATATCGATGTGGATCACCTTCGCTCTCGTGGCGAACTCGTCCAGTTTACCCGTCACCCGGTCATCGAAACGAGCGCCCACCGCGATCAGCAGATCGCACTCGGTCACGGCGAAATTCGCGTAGGCGGTTCCGTGCATTCCCAGCATCCCCACCGAGAGCGCGTGGTGTTCGTCGAACGCGCCGATCCCCATCAAAGTCGTCGTCACTGGCAGTTGGAACCGTTCCGCGAACTCGGTGATCTGAGCGTGGGCGTTAGAAGCGATCGCCCCGCCCCCGACATACAGTAACGGTTTTTCCGCCACGTCGATCAGGTGTAGCGCGGCCTCGATCTGACGGTAATTTCCCTTGACGGTGGGACGGTAGCCCGCGAGTTTCACGTCACCGGGTTCGATCGGAACGTAATCGCATTCCTCCAAACCCACATCCTTCGGGATATCCACCAACACCGGCCCCGGCCGTCCCGTACCCGCGATATGGAACGCCTCGGCGATAATGCGGGCCACTTCCGACGCGCTCCGGGCGACGTAGGAATGTTTGACGACGGGAAGGGTGATCCCGTAAATATCCGTTTCCTGGAACGCGTCCGAACCGATCGCCGCCCGGCTGACCTGACCGGTAATAATCACCATCGGGATCGAATCCATGTGCGCGTTGGCGATCCCCGTGACGAGGTTGGTCGCCCCCGGCCCCGAGGTCCCGAAACAGACTCCCACTTTCCCGGTGGCGCGGGCGTAAGCGTCGGCGGCGTGAGCGGCGGCCTGTTCGTGCCGGACGAGGATGTGTTGCAGTTCCCCTCTCTGCTCGAAGCGATAGAGTTCGTCGTAAATCGGCAGGATCGCGCCCCCGGGATAACCGAAAATGTGCTTGACACCGTGACGCTTGAGGCTATCCATCAAGGCGTAAGCGCCGGTACAGCGCTGGGGAACCGTTGTAATGGTGGGGTTGGGTTTGGGAATAGAGGAAACCACAGGGCAAACCGTCCAATTTTCAGAGATAGGATGAAAGATAATTTTTGTCGCTTATGATGCAACAGTGATAGTGGCGAAACTGATACCTTTATTCATTTAGTGTATTGTATCTAACCTTTTTATACTAGCCCCGGTCCCGTGAAAAATCCCGCCCTTCCCTAGCGCGGGTCACGGTCATGGCAAGGATCGATCGCCGGTATCAGGGTCGATCGATCCCCTCTCCCATTTACGGATTTCTTGACAAAAGCGATCGAGGATGTATCGGCGGGAGGATCGATCGCTCCCGGCTAGATTTTTCACCGACCGCGGGTTTTACCAATCTTAAAATCGGGTATGTCGAGAATTGCGGCAGATAAATCGCGATATAAACGTTTTTTCGAGCGATTTGATCCCGTTCCTGTTTCTTGGTGGGTTACGCTTCGCTAACCCACCCTACGGCTCGCTTTTGGTTTATTGGTTCAGAACCTCTTTTTTCGTCTCGGTGGTGTTCGCTATTTCCCCGACCCGCCCGATCAGTTCATCGGGAACCCCGATCTCTTGTAGGGTTAACACCAGATCCTCGATCACCGCGTCGAAGTGTTCGCTCTGAAGTCCCATCTCTTCGACGAGACGCTTGTGGGCATTTCGTAGAGAACGCCCGTCGTAGCCCTCGCTACCGCCGAAAACGTAGGTTAGGAAAGCTTTTTGATGCCGTCTCTGCTTGGCCATGTCCACGTTGACGAAAAATCGATTGATCCGTTCGTCGTTGAGAACTCGATCGTAGAATTTATCGACCGCTAAATCAACCGCGTCTTTTCCACCCAATTGCTCGAATAAAGTAGCCATCGCTTGCCTCGACAGAACGATCAAACAATCTACATTGTACAAACCGAACCCCCTTACCCGTTGTTTTTTAATACTTTTCTCGCGATCGAATCCCGCCCATACCGAGGAATCGAGCCGTTAGCCCCCGTCGATCGTGGTAAAATGCCCCTTGGCTCAAAACGTACACAGAGATAGACCAGACCATGATTCGAGACATCTTCATGCCCGCCCTCAGTTCCACCATGACCGAAGGAAAAATCGTCTCCTGGGTAAAAGCCCCCGGCGATAAAGTCAGTAAGGGGGAAACGGTCTTAGTGGTCGAATCCGATAAAGCCGACATGGACGTGGAATCGTTTTATGATGGCTATCTCGCCGTGATCCTCGTCGAGGCGGGACAGGAAGCCCCCGTCGGCGAACCGATCGCCCTGATCGCCGAAACCGAGGCCGAGATCGAGACCGCCAAATCCCAGGCGAAAGCGCCCGCCGCCGCCGCGCCCGTAGCCACACCCGCGCCCGCGCCGACCGCCCCCGAACCCGTC